>CAZIVY010000369.1:0-10062 GCA_964542505.1 uncultured Rhodospirillaceae bacterium | reverse complement strand
GCACGCGGGGATGAACCGCGGCCAAGGTCGCCCACGTGGCCCCAATGCACGCGTTCCCCGCGCACGCGGGGATGAACCGGCCTTGGTTTAGCTGTCGAAACTGGCCTTACCGCGTTCCCCGCGCACGCGGGGATGAACCGGTGCAAGCGGCTATGGGTGGCGACGATTTTGCGCGTTCCCCGCGCACGCGGGGATGAACCGTATCGCGCGGACGTGAGCAGAGCCCAGGCGGAGCGTTCCCCGCGCACGCGGGGATGAACCGGTCCATTCGCCTATTGAGATCAGGTCGGCGGCGCGTTCCCCGCGCACGCGGGGATGAACCGCGCTTAGTGTTCAGCGTCCATTCGCCGATTGAGCGTTCCCCGCGCACGCGGGGATGAACCGCATATCCGCGTAGCATGTTTTGGCTTGGGAAGGCGTTCCCCGCGCACGCGGGGATGAACCGACCGCCGGCTTGTGGGCGGGCGGGTCGCGCGAGCGTTCCCCGCGCACGCGGGGATGAACCGCACCAATATGTCCCGGCTGTCACGCCTGTCACGCGTTCCCCGCGCACGCGGGGATGAACCGTTGAGCCTCTCCGCCTTTGCGCGGCGCCACAAGCGTTCCCCGCGCACGCGGGGATGAACCGTAACCGGCAAAACCGTGGTTCTGGTGTACGACGCGTTCCCCGCGCACGCGGGGATGAACCGCCGTAGCCGCTGGCCTCGCCCACGTCGGCCTCGCGTTCCCCGCGCACGCGGGGATGAACCGTAGAATGAGCCGAAGTTCCACCGTGCCCGCCCGCCTTTCCCGCGCACGCGGGGATGAACCGCCGAATGCGGGTTTCCCGTTCGCCTGGTGGACGCGTTCCCCGCGCACGCGGGGATGAACCGGCGTGGGGAGTCTCGCTCTGCCCATCGCTCAAGCGTTCCCCGCGCACGCGGGGGTGAACCGCATAAAGCGTGCCAAGATCATATCGTCGGGGTGCGTTCCCCGCGCACGCGGGGATGAACCGACGCTGGCGTCGTCAAGCTTATCGTATTGATTGCGTTCCCCGCGCACGCGGGGATGAACCGCGGAAACAGGCGTCGAACAACGCCGTCAGTTGGCGTTCCCCGCGCACGCGGGGATGAACCGACAGGACGTTTATCCCGACCGATGCCGACGCCGCGTTCCCCGCGCACGCGGGGATGAACCGGAGCAACAGGCGACGCGTGAGCGGCAGGACGCGCGTTCCCCGCGCACGCGGGGATGAACCGCGCCTAGAGGCTATCTCCGCCTTCCGTTCGGGGCGTTCCCCGCGCACGCGGGGATGAACCGGCGAGCGGCTTCATTTCACAATCCGCAATTCGGCGTTCCCCGCGCACGCGGGGATGAACCGGTGGTTTATTGGCAGGGCGGCAACGTGGGGGCGCGTTCCCCGCGCACGCGGGGATGAACCGGCCAACAGGCCGAAATGATACACGCGGCTTTCGCGTTCCCCGCGCACGCGGGGATGAACCGCACTCGAACGGCGTCGGTTTTGGCTGGTTGTCGCGTTCCCCGCGCACGCGGGGATGAAGGAACGACATCCTAAAATTACACCCGTCATGCCCGCGAAAGCGGGCATCCATAGCGCCGCCGGCGCCGCCTTGTGTGTCGCGCACTCGTTCGACCCCGCCATGGACCCCCGCTTTCGCGGGGGTGACGAGAGAAATGCCGACAATGGAGCCAAAATCTCGTCGTTGGAACCGTTCAAGCGATTGCCCTGGGTTCGCCCCCAGTTCCTCTCCCTCCGCCAGTGCCTTCATGTCATTTGCGAAGATTCAATGAGATAGCAAATCGTGCTTGGCCGTCCCCACCATTCTACCCACCACTTGATGCTGGCTAAGGCTGGACAGACCGGGACGCGATCACGAAGTTTTGGGAATGCGGTGCGGCGTTTCAGCGTCATGGGCCGCGCGATTTTCGGTACATGCATGCTTCTGTACATGCATGCGCTGGCGCCGTCAGGCGCGCATGGCGTCAAGGTTGAACGCCGGCACCGGCCGGCTGATGCCCTTGAGCGTGAGTTCACCCAGTGGGCTGAGGGTGGCGACCGTCTCCACCGCTGCCGCCACCCGCTGGCTGAGCAGAATCTGCCCGTCCGCCGCCTCGCCGCACAAGCGCGCCGCCAGGTTGGTGACCGTGCCGATGGCGCTGTATTCGATCCGCTCAGCGAAGCCCACCTGGCCGATGGTGGCGAAACCCTGGGCCACGCCGACGCCGAAGCCGATTCGGTAGCCGCGGGCGCGCCAGGATTGCGCCAGTTCCCCGACCGCCTCGCGCATCTCGTAGGCGAGGCGCACCGCGCGCTGGGCCGGGTCGCTGCACGGCAAGGGATCGTTGAAGATCACCAGGATGCCATCGCCCATGAACCGCTCGATCGTGCCCTCGTGGTGGAAAACGATCGGCACCACGCGCCGGTGGTATTCCCGCAGCAGCGCCATCACGTCCTCGGGCTCGCCGGTTTCGGCGAAGGAGGTGAAGCCGCGCAGGTCGCACATCACGGCGACGATGTCGCGGCGGTGGCTTTCCAGCAGCTTGTCGTCGCCCCGCGCCAGCGCCTCCGCCACCTGCGGCGGCAAAAACCGCTTCAGGCGGCCGACGCGCTCGAGTTCCACGACCTGCGCCTGCACGCGCTCCTCCAAGGTCCGGTTCCAGGCGGCCAGTTCCGCGGTCTGGGCCTGCACCTGGTCGTGCAGCGCCTTGATGCGCAGCATGGAGCGCACCCGCGCCAGCAACCCCGCCTGGTCGATGGGCTTGGTCAGGTAGTCGTCGCCGCCCGCCTCGAGGCCGGCGACCACGTCCTTGCTGTCGGCCTTCGCGGTCACCAGGATGATGGGAATGAAGGGGAGCGAGCGATCCGCCTTGACCTGCCGGCAAACCTCGAACCCGTCGATCTTGGGCATCATCACGTCGAGGAGCACCAGGTCGGGCAAGGCCGCCCGGAGCTTCGCCAGCCCGTCCTCGCCGTCAACCGCTGTGATCACCTCGTAGCCGCGGCTTTTCAGCCGCATCTCCAGGATGTCGCGGTTTTCCATGGTGTCGTCGACCACCAGAATGCGCGCGGGATCGCGAATCGCCGGAACTCCCGCCTAGGCCAAAAACTCGCGCACTTTGGCGAGCAATTGGCGCGGGCTAAACGGCTTGGCGACATAGCCGGTGCACCCGGCCGCCAGCGCCTTGGTCTCGTCCCCCGACAGGGCATAGGAGGTCACGGCGATCACCGGAATATGCCGGGTTGAAGGATCGGCCTTGATGCGCCGCGTCGCCTCGTAGCCGTCGAGCACCGGGAGCTGAATGTCCATCAGAATGAGGTCCGGCAGCTCGCGCAGCGCGGCCGCGACGCCGGCGCCGCCGTCCACCGCCTCGATCAACTCATAGCCGGCGCCGGTCAGAAGATCGCGCATGATCCGCCGGTTGTCCTCGGTGTCCTCGACGACGAGGATGCGTTTGCTCATGCCGCCACCTGTTCTTCGACGCGGATGGGAAGGGTAAGGCGGAATGTCGCCCCCTTGCCCAAGGTCGACTCGACCGCGATGCGCCCGCCGTGCATCTCGACGATGCGTTTCGAAATCGTCAAGCCAAGCCCGGTGCCGCCCTTCTTGCGCGTGTTGGTGTTGTCCACCTGCTGGAACTCCTCGAAGATCTTGGCTTGGTCGGCCGGGGCGATGCCCGGGCCGGTATCGATCACCTCGATGACGAACTGCTCCGCTTCGCGCCGGGCGCGAATCTCGACGCCGCCGGAATCGGTGAACTTGACCGCATTGCCCACCAGGTTGAGCAGAACCTGGGTCAGCCGGCGGCCGTCGCCGCGGCCGGGCGGCAACACGGCGTCCACGCTGGCCACCAACCCAAGACCCTTCGCTTTCGCCAGCGACTCGGTCGCGGCGACGACCGCGCGCACGACATCGCCCAGCAAGTAGTCCTCGATGGCGATCTCAAGCCGGCCGGCTTCGATCTTCGACAGATCGAGCACGTCGTTGATCAGCCCCAGCAGGTGCTTGCCGTTGGCCTGCACGCGTTCGAGCACGCCGCGCTGCTTGTCGGCGACGTCGCCATAGAGGCCGTCCGCCAACATCTCGGTGTACCCCAGGATGGCGTTGAGCGGCGTGCGCAGCTCATGGCTCATGTTGGCGAGAAACTGCGACTTGTGCTGGCTCGCGAGTTCGATCAAGCGGCTCTTTTCCTCGATCTCGCGGAACAGGCGCGCGTTCTGGATCGCCAGCACCGATTGGCTGGAGAAGGTCAGCATCAAGTCGGCGGCGCGCTCGGGCACGCTATGGGGCGCGCGGTAGAGGAGCGTCAGCGCGCCAAAGATGCGGTCGCCACGCACCAGCGGGACGATGAGCGCCGCCCGGAGGCCAGCCGCGACCACCGCGTCGCGCAAGGGAAAACGGGGCGCGAGTTCCAGGTCCCCGACCGCGATCGTGCGTCGCTCCCGCGTCGCTTGTCCCATAGCGGTTTCGGTCTCGACAATGTTCAGCGTGCGGATTGCGCGCTCGAGCGCCGGATCGATGCCGGCCGCGCGCCAGGTCGAGAATTCGCGGCGTCCGCGGTCGTAGCGGTAGAGGACCGCGCCATTCGCTCCCGCCAGCGGGAACGCGCGATTAACCATTGTATCGAGGACTTTGCCGAGATCGAGGGTCGCCACCACGCTTTGCCCGGTCTCGCCCAGCGCCTTGAGTTCACCCACCGATTGGCCCAGCGCGTCGGTCCGCGCCCGGAGTTCCCGGACCAGGCGGGCGTTCTCGATGGCGATCACGGCCTGGTCGGCGAAGGTGCGCAGCAACGCGATCTGCTTTTCCGACAACGGTCCGGGTGCAAGCCGAACGACGCTGATCGTGCCGATCGCGGCATCGCCGCGAATCATCGGCATGATGGTGATGGCGCGGTATCCGCTCACGAGGAAATTCTTGACCCCGGGCGCGAAAGGGCCGGCCGTATGTTCTGTCGCGTCCGAGATGTCGATGAGCCTGCAGTCCAGGATCGCCATGCCGTGCATGCGGTCTCGACTGAGAGGAACCGGAAAACGGCTTTTCCATGCTTCGTCGCGCTCGGGGTCCTGGCCGGCTAAGGCAACCATCCGAATCTGATCGCCGTCGGGTAGCGCGATCGCGATCGTGGCGTCAGGAAAGAGCTTAAGCCCGCTGTGCACGATGGCGTCGAACACCGGCTGCGTGTCGGTCGGCGAGCTGCTGATTACCTTGAGAATGTCTGCCGTCGCGGTTTGCCGCTCCAGCGCCTCCTTCGTCTCATCGAACAGCCGCACGTTTTCGATCGCGATCACGGCCTGGTCGGCAAAGGTCGCCACGAGGTCGATCTGCGTGTCGGAGAAGGGCCGGGCCTCGCTGCGGCAGAGTGCAATCACGCCAATCGGCTGGCCCTCGCGCAACAACGGAATGCCTAGCATGGTGCGAAAGCCGCCGCGCTGCTGCGACTCGGTCCAACGGTATTCCGGGTCGGCGACGCAATCGGGTATGTGGACCGGACGCCGCTCGATCACGGTCCGGCCCACGAGCGTCCCGCGGTCCTCCTTGATGACTTGGTTCTGCATCCAATGGGAAAAATCGGGGGCAAAACCCTCCGAGGCGGCGATGCGGTAACCGCCTTCGACTCGACGGAAGATCATCGCCGTGTCCGCCGCGCACAGGCGGGTCCCCGAGCGCACCAGCGTATCGAGCACGAGTTGCAAATCGAATGCGGAGCGGCTGATGACCTTGAGCACTTCGGACGTCGCATTTTGCTGCGCCAGCGCCGCCGTGAGCTCGCGGGTCCGCGCTTCGACCTTGCGCTCGAGGTCGGCATGAGACTCCTGCAGCCGGGCGCCCATCTGGTTGAATTCGCCGGCCAATTGCTCCAACTCGTCGCCGGTGCTGATCTCGATTCGCCGCCCGAGTTCGCCGGCGCCCATGCGCGCCGCCCCCGCGGCCAGCGCCTGGATCGGGTCGACCATGCGGCGGGCGAGCAAGAACCCCACGAAGACCGAGAGCGCGAGGCCGAACGCGAGCAGGATGCCGGTGCGCAGAGCCGAATCGTAGACCGGCGCGAACGCCTCGCGCAACGGGCTCTCGACGAAGACCGCCCAGCCGAGCGGGGCGACGGCGGCGAAGGAGGAGAGCACGTCGCGGCCGGCAAGGTCCTTCGCGATCGTGCCGGGCTCGCTGCTTCCGTCCGGGGACGGCGGGGCTTGCGCCGCCTTCATTTGCGGCAGCGCCGACAGGTCGGTCTTGCGCAGCACCAGCGAAATATCGGGGTGCGCGACCAGGAGCCCGTTCGCGTCGGCGACGAAGGCTTGGCCGCCGCGGCCGGCATCGATGCGCGAGACCACGTCCCAGGCGAATTTCAGGTTGACCTCGGCCACGGTCACGCCGCGGTCGCGCCCGCGCCCGGCGAGGGCGAAGGTCATGTAGGGCTCCGACTCCTTGCGGAAATAGACGCCGCTCAGGTAGCGCCCCTTCTCGCGCGCCTCGCGGAACTTCGGGTCCGTCCCGAAGTCCTTGTTGCCGCCGAGCGCGTCCATCGCCAGGCGCGAGACCAGAACCTGCTCGCGTCCATCGGCGTCGAGATAGCCGATCTCGGTAATGGCGGGCGCCTGGCGCAGCAGCCGGAGATAGTCGATGCGGCGCTGGGCGAGGCTTTCCGGACCGGGCGCGAACGCCGCCTGGGTGGTCCAGCCGAGCTGCGCCTCGACCTCGCGCAGGAACTGCGCGATCGCCGTGGCCGCGGCTTCGGCCTTGGCGCGTTGGATGCGCAGCACCGCGGTCTTGTTCTCCTGGTAGGAGAAATAGACCTCGACCGCGGAGCTGGCGAGCAGCGCGGAGGCGACCAGTGCGCCGAACAGCGCCACATATTTGCGCATGAGCCGCCCGCGCGGCGCGGCCCGAACGTCAGCGGACGCGCCATCGGCAGCGGAGGCGCCATTTGTCACTCGATCACCTCGTCGGCCCGCACCAAGATCGACTGTGGGATGGTTAGACCTAGCGCCTTGGCGGTCTTGAGGTTGATGACGAGTTCGAACTTAGTCGGCTGCATCACAGGTAGGTTTGCGGGCTTCTCGCCCTTGATAATTCTTGCGACATACGTTCCGGCTTGGCGATAGGCGTCCGCGATGCTGGCGCCATAGCTCATCAGGCCCCCTTCCGTGACGTGGGCGCGCGAATCATAAACAGCCGGGAGTGAAGCGCCGGAGGCCAGCGCCATGACTCGCCTGCGCCAGCTGGTGAGCGACGGGTCGGAGCCGACAAGTACGGCGTCGATCCGACGGACGGCGAAGGACGCAAAGGCCGCATCAAGGGCGTCTTCCGACCCAACACGTTCAGTGTAGAGCAGCAAGCCCATGCTGCGTGCGGCGACCTCGACATCCTCGCTGTATGAGCGGGGATGGGTCAAGAATCCGATTGTGCGCGCCGCGGGTATGAGCTCGCGCAACAGCTCCATCCGCTTCGCCTGAATGTCGTTGAGCAGGATGCTGACGCCGGTGACGTTGCCGCCAGGACGGTTGAGGCTGGAGACGAGCCCGATCCTGACCGGATCCTCGCCGCTCGTGAACACGATCGGAATGGTTGGCGTCGCCGCCCTGGCGGCCATGGCCGCGGGAGGGCCACCCCCGAAGATGACCGTGACCTGTCGGCTAACCAGATCGGCGGCCAACGCTGGTAGTCGATCATATTGACTGTCGGCATAGCGAAATTCGATGATCACGTTCCGCCCATTCAGATAGCCATATTCCTTCAGGCCTTGTTGAAACCCTTCAAAATTTGCCGGCGAGGCCCTCGGCGACGTGCTGCCGAGATACCCGATCACCGGCATCGCCGGCTGCTGCGCGCGCGCGGCCAGTGGCCAGGCCGCAACCGCGCCGCCGAAAAGCGCGATAAACTCCCGCCGCCTCATTCGATCACCTCGTCGGCGCGGGCGAGAATCGAGTCCGGGATGGCGATCCCGAGCGCCTTGGCGGTTTTGAGGTTGACGATCAGCTCGACTTTCGTGGCCTGCTGGACCGGCAGGTCGGCCGGCTTCTCGCCCTTGAGAATCCGGCCGACGATGACACCGATCTGACGGTACGAATTTGTAAGACTGCCGCCGTAGCTGATCAGGCCGCCAGCCGCGGTGAACTCGCGAGTCTGGTGGATCGTGGGCATCGCGTGGCGAACCATCAGTGCGGCAAGCTGTTCGCTGCGGCTATTGAAAAATGGATCGTTGCCGATCACGAGCGCGCCCGCGCGCAGTTGAACCAAGGTTGCAAAGACCGTATCGAAGTCGCGCTCGGTGCTGGCATGCAGGACATCGACCCGCAGCCCGAGGGTGCGGGCCGCCGCCCGCAGGTCTCTCGATTGGGCTTCGGCGGTGGGATAGGTCGGGTTAATGAGCACGGCAACGATGGCCGCCGTGGGGACCAACTCGTGCATCAGCTCAAGCCGCTTCGGCCCTACCTCGTCGAACAAGTTGGTCACGCCCGTGAGGTTGCCGCCCGGGCGGCTCAAATTGGCGACGAGGCCGAGTTGCACCGGATCGGCGCCAATGGTGAAGACAATGGGAATCGTCGCGGTCGCCGCCTTGGCTGCCACTACTGCGGGGCCGTTCGCGGCGATCACCGCCACCTGTCGGCGAACCAGATCGGCCGCCATTTCCGCCAGCCGGTCGTACTGACCCGCCGCGAAGCGGTATTCGACCGCGACGTTCTGGCCCTCGACATAGCCCGCTTCTTTCAGGCCCATACGGAAGGCGGCCAAGAGGTGTGCGTCCGCGCCGGGCGCCCTGGAGTTGAGGAATCCGATCACCGGCATCGCCGCCTGCTGCGCGCGCGCCGACAAGGGCCACGCGAACGCGGCGCCGAGTAGCGCGACGAAATCGCGCCGCTTCATTCAATCACCTCGTCGGCGCGGGCGAGAATCGAATCCGGGATGGCGATCCCGAGCGCCTTGGCGGTCTTGAGGTTGATCGCGAACTCCAGTTTTGTCGGTTGTTGAATTGGAAGCTCGCCTGGATTCACTCCGTTCAGAATTTTGACAACGTAACCGGCGGCGCCGCGCAACATTTCGGGATACGAAGCCCCGTATACGATAAGGCCGCCGGCGCCGCCGAACTCGGTAAACTCGCAGATCGCGGGTAGCCGGTGCTCCCGTGCGAGGTTGGCGATGTTCGTCAGTTGCGTATGGTGAAGAGGAGCCGCCAACACGATCAAACCGTTTGCTCGCTCGATCGTCATGGCGGCAAATGCCGCTGGAAGCTCCTCGGGGCGTCGCACGGCGATAGGTAGGAGTCGCACCTCGAGCGCACGCGACACCGTTTCGAGACTTTGCAATTCCTGCGCGTGAATCTCGGTTTCTGGATTCCACAACACGGCAACGCGCGACAACGTTGGAACGGTTTCCTTGAGAAGCTGCAACCGTTTTGGGGTCAATTCCGGCGTCAGAAGCGAAAAGCCCGTGATGTTCCCGCCGGGTCGCGCGACGCTGTTCACGAACTTTGACCTGACAGGATCACCCACGCCGACGAAAACAATCGGCGTGCCTGGCGCTCCGACCTTCGCGGCCTGGGTCGCCGGCGCATTCTGCGTGACTATCAAGTGCACATTCTGTTGCACGAGCTCGGCAATTAATGCCGGAAATCGACCCGCGTCGCCCTCGTGGTATCGAGCAATGATCTGGATGTTTTGACCATCCACGTAACCAAGTTCGCTCAAGCGCTGCCGGAAGGCCTCTCGAAAATGGGGGAGATTGGAAGGGCTGCTCGCGAGGTAACCGATTTTCCAGACTTTCTCGACCTTCTGTGCGAAACCGGTATTCGCGCTGAACACGAGGCTCGTCAGGATAGCGAAGATCATCGTTCGTTTCATTCGATCACCTCGTCGGCGCGGGCGAGAATCGAGTCCGGGATGGCGATCCCGAGCGCCTTGGCGGCCTTCAGGTTGACCACCAGCTCGAACCGGGCCGGCTGTTCGATCGGCAGGTCGGCGGGTTTCGCGCCCTTGAGGATCTTGTCCACATACCTCGCGGCCTGCCGATGCATGCCCGGATAGCTCGGCCCGAAGGACATCAAGCCGCCAGCCTCGACCAATTC
>CAZIVY010000368.1:0-3096 GCA_964542505.1 uncultured Rhodospirillaceae bacterium | reverse complement strand
ATGGGCGAATCCGGTCGAGCGGATTTTGCAGCGGTAGGGCCGATTGCCGCCGTCGGCCACCAGGTAGACGGCGAATTCGCCTTTCGGCGATTCGACCGCGGCGTAAACCTCGCCCGCCGGCACCTTGTAGCCCTCGGTGTAGAGCTTGAAGTGGTGGATCAGGGCTTCCATGGAGCGCTTCATTTCGGCGCGCGGCGGCGGCACCACCTTGCGGTCGTCGCTCGCCACCGGGCCGCCGGGCATCTGCTCGATGCACTGGCGCATGATGCGCACGCTCTGGCGCATTTCCTCGACCCGCACCAGATAGCGGTCGTAGCAATCGCCGTGCTGGCCCACCGGAATGTCGAAATCCATTTTCTCGTAGACTTCGTAGGGCTGCGCCTTGCGCAAGTCCCACGGCACGCCGGAACCGCGCAGCATGGGGCCCGAAAATCCCCAGTCCAGCGCGTCGGCGGCGGCGATGATGCCGATATTGACGTTGCGCTGCTTGAAAATGCGGTTTTCGGTCAGCAGCCCTTCGATGTCGTCGATGACCCGCAAGATGCGGTCGCCATAGGCGTGGATGTCGTCCGTCATGCCCGCCGGCAGGTCCTGGTGCACGCCGCCGGGACGGAAATAGCAGGCGTGCATGCGCGCGCCCGAGGCGCGCTCGTAGAACTCCATCAGCTTCTCGCGCTCCTCGAAGCCCCACAGCGTCGGCGTGATCGCCCCCACGTCCATGGCCTGGGTGGTGATGTTGAGCATGTGGTTGAGGAGCCGCGTGATTTCGCTGAAGAGGACGCGGATGTACTGCGCCCGGGGCGGCACCTCCAGCCCCAGAAGCCGCTCCACCGCCAGCGCGTAGGCGTGTTCCTGCGCCATGGGCGAGACATAGTCCAGGCGGTCGAAATAGGGCACCGCCTGCAAATAGGTCTTGTACTCGATCAGTTTTTCGGTGCCTCGATGCAGCAGGCCGATATGGGGATCCAGGCGCTCGATGATCTCGCCATCAAGTTCCATCACCAGGCGCAATACCCCGTGCGCCGCCGGATGCTGCGGGCCGAAATTGACCGTGTAGTTGGCGATCTGGACTTCCGCCATCAGCTTTTCGCTCCGCCGCCCGGCTCGGCGGATTTCTCCGCCGGCGCGGCGGCCTTTTCCGTTGGAGCGGCGGCCTTTTCCGCCGGCGAGGCCTGGGGCGCGGCGGCAACCGCGGGCGCCGCCGCCTTTTCATCGCCCGGCGCGCCTTGCGCGCCAGCCTTATTGATGAGGGCGGCTGCGCCGCCGGGCAGCATCTGGCGGGCGCCTTCCCAGGGGCTCATGAAATCGAAGCTGCGGAACTCCTGCGGCAGGTTGACCGGCTCGTAGACCACGCGCTTGCGCTCCTCGTCGTAGCGCAGTTCCACGTGGCCGGTGAGCGGAAAGTCCTTGCGCAGGGGATGGCCCTCGAAGCCGTAATCGGTGAGCAGGCGGCGGAGATCCGGGTGGCCCGAAAAGGCCACGCCGTACATATCCCATGTTTCGCGCTCGAACCAGCCGGCGGCGGAGAAAACGTCGATGACCGACGGCACCGGCGTCGCCTCGTCGGTGCGCACGCGCACGCGCACGCGCTGGTTCAGCTTCAGGCTGACCAGGTGATAGACCACCTCGAAGCGTTCCGGCCGCTCGGGATAGTCCACGCCGCACACGTCCATCAGCATTTGGAATTGGCAGCTTCCGTCGTCGCGCAGGAAGGCGAGGACCTTGGCGATGCCATCCCGCCGCGCCAGCAGGCTAAGCTCGCCGCGCGCCACCTCGACGCCTTGAACGTCGGCGGGCAGCGCCTGCGCGATGGTGTCGCCGAGTTCCTTGAGGGCTTCGTCCACGGGCGACGCTCTAGCGTGCGATGGTGCCGGTGCGCCGGATTTTCTTTTGCAGCACCATGATCCCGTAGACCAGCGCCTCGGCGGTGGGCGGGCATCCGGGAACATAGACGTCCACCGGCACGATGCGGTCGCAGCCGCGAACCACCGAATAGGAATAGTGGTAATAGCCGCCGCCATTGGCGCAACTGCCCATGGAAATCACGTAGCGCGGCTCGGCCATCTGGTCGTAGAGCTTGCGCAAGGCCGGCGCCATCTTGTTGGTCAGCGTCCCGGCGACGATCATGACGTCGGACTGGCGCGGGCTGGCGCGCGGCATGGTGCCGAATCGGTCGAGGTCGTAGCGCGCCATGTAGGCGTGGATCATTTCGACCCCGCAACATGCGAGCCCGAAGGTCATCGGCCACAACGATCCCGTGCGCGCCCAGTTCACCAGCCTGTCGAGCGAGGAGACGACATAGCCGCGATCCGCGAATTCCTCGCTCGCCTGGCGGAAAAAACTGTCCTGATCGCCACCCGGCGCGCCAGCGGCATGTCCGGCGGCTTCGCCGCGGGTCGGGCCTACTCCCATTCCAGCGCTCCCTTCTTCCATTCGTAGATGAAGCCCACGGTCAGGACCCCCAGGAACGCCATCATCGACCAGAAGCCGAACCAGCCGATGCGCCCGAGCGAGACCGCCCACGGGAACAGGAACGTCACCTCGAGGTCGAAGATGACGAACAGGATCGCGACCAGGTAGAAGCGCACGTCGAAGGGCTTGCGCGAATCGGAAAACGGCGCGAAACCACATTCGTAGGTGGACAGTTTCTCGGCGTCCGGCTTTTGCCGCGCCAACACGAAGGGCAAAAACGCCAGCACCAGCGCCAGCCCGACGGCGATGGCGAGAAAGATCAGGATCGGCAGATATTCGCGCAGCGCGTCGTCCAAGGCGAACTCCGTAGCGGGATTTTTCCGACCGTGCCGCTAAAGTAACAGCCGCAAAAGTAACATGAATCCACAGGCGGCGCCGGTAAGGCCCGCGCCGGACTCTCCGCCGACGACGTAGGGAACGCTTGTAACCGCATTTGCCGCGGCGGGCAACTCGCCCGCTTGGCGGACAAGTTAATGGCGGGAGTGACGGGACTCGAACCCGCGGCCTCCGGCGTGACAGGCCGGCGCTCTAACCAACTGAGCTACACCCCCGACTGCGGCGCAACGCGAACCAGGAAGCGCCAAAATCGTTACAAGGTCGTGTACTGCCTTCGCCGAATCCGTG
>CAZIVY010000367.1:0-2463 GCA_964542505.1 uncultured Rhodospirillaceae bacterium | reverse complement strand
GCCAACCATGTGGGCAAGCGCGAAGTGCTGGCGCGCGACATCGATTCGCGCGCTTAATTTCGCCATTTTGCCGGGGTAGTGTTGTGGTTCTGGCTTTTGATATCCCCTCCATCCATCCGTCATCGCCGGGCGTGACCCGGCGATCCGCGAATCATGGATGCCCGGATCACCCCCGGGTTAGACCCGGGGGCTGGGCATGACGATGGGAGGGAACGACACGTCAGAGTCAGCAGACTAGTGGATTGGCGCTAACGAATGATTCCCGATCGATGCCTCCCCCCCCATCATGGCGGGACTTGATCCACGGCTGTCCGGTTCCGAGTACTCCGCCACCCAGCGCTTGGACGTCGCCCATATTCCCGTTCGTCATGCCCGTGCTTGGCACGGGCATCCACGAAGTAATATCCGCGCTGCATCAAAGGCTGGATGGCCGGCCTACGCCGGCCACGACGTTGAAAGAAAACGCCATTCTAAGCTCGAATCCGAACCGGACAGCCGTGGGCGAAAACCCGGCCATCCAAGGCCGCGGCACGGTTTCGGATGCGCGGGTCGCCCCCGGACTACGATCCGGCGGCGCGCATGACGGGTTGAGGGTATCGTCTGTTTGAGTCGCACCCCTAGAAAAGAAAAAACCGCCGCGGATTGCTCCGCGGCGGTGTAGGGGCGCCCTCAAGTCTTGGGTCTTGTTTCGCGGCTATTCCCAGTCCGAGTCGTCGTCGCGGAAGGACTTCTCGCCGGGCTTGATCGTGAACATGGCGTGCATGCCGGCGATAATGTGGTCGTTGACGTGGCAATGGAACATCCAGTGGCCCGGATTGTCGGCGCGAAGGCTGTAGGTCTTGCTCGAGCCGGGGAACACCTCGGCCACGTCCGTCCGCTGGCCGGCATGGAGCAGCGTCACGCCGTGCCAGTGCGGGGTGTGGATATCGACCTCGGTGCCGAGCGAAAGCACGTACCAGCGCACCTTGTCGCCAACCTTCATCTCGTAGTCGTGGTTGGTGCCGTAAAGCAGGCCGTTGACCGCGTGCTTCAGGTTGCTCTCGGCGAAACCCCCGTCGGCCTTGAGGGTCTCGGCGTCTGGACCGCCGGGCAGGAGCTTCGTCGCCATGTTCGCGTCGAGATAGACGCTGGCGTTTTCGTCCATGACGGTGAAGAAGGAGACGAACTCTTTGTCGACGCCCTTCGGCGACCCGTCGGCCTTGCCCTCGCCGTCGCGGGTGATGATGATCGCGCCCACCAGCCCGGCATTGGTGTCGCCGACCTCGTCGGCGTGCGAGTGATAGAGCCAGGCGATGGAGCTCGGGTCCTTAGGACCCGGCCCGGCGCGGCGCGGCACGCCCCAGGTGTAGGTGTGCGTGCCGCCATAGGCGGCGACCATGTCGTCGGGCCCGATGACGCCGTAGGGCGCGCCTTCGCTGTTCTTGTCGTAGAACACGCCGTGCGGGTGCATGCTGGTCGGGAATCGCGTGAGATTCTTGAATTTGACGACGATGGTGTCGCCGACCTCGGCGCGGATGACGGGACCCAGAATGCCGAGGTGGTTGTCTTTTGCCGCCCGCGGCAGTTCAACGCCATTGGCGTCGCACGCGACATAGCGGGACTTGGTGTAAATCCGGCCGATATTGGTTTCGGACGGATCGCCGACGAAGACCAGCGCCTCTTCCGTGTAGGGCTCGCCGGTCATGTGGTTGATGGTGGCATACAGCGGGTTGTCGCCGGTGTAGTTCCACTCTTTTTCGACGGCGCAGATCGAGTAGTTGCGGGTCGCCGCGTTGGCGTCGGCGGCGATCATCGCTAGGCCCGCCAGCGCGATCGCGGGCGCGTGACGGACGAGCTTGGTGAGTTTCATGGACGTTTCTCCCGGTTTATGGTTTTCAGCCGGGTTTCCGCCGTCGATCGCGCGCCATCGCCGTTTCGGCGGACGCTCCCCACGATCGGCGGCGGGAACCATGCGCGAATGATGTCAATTTCCCGGTAAGATAAATATTCGGTTACATGCCCAGGCGGGGCTACCTAGGGCGTTCTACCCAAGCTGCGTTCGCCGCCGGGGCCTGAGCCCAAGACTCGCTGTTCCCAACTTGTCATGCCTGGCCCCCGGGCTCTTCGACCCGGGGGTTGTCGCGGGCATCCACGTCTTAAAAAGAAAATGAGATCAAAGACATTGATGGCCGGGTCTTCGCCCGGCCATGACGAAGCGGAGAGTCGTTGTCAGTGAGAGTTGGCCTAAGGCCTCAGGACGACGGCGTTGCCGCCGGCGAGGTCGATTCCTCGGCCGCCATGGGCGCCGCCAGCGCCATTCGCACCAGGTCGGGGAGGTTCCTGGCCTGCAACTTGGCCATCACCCAGGCGCGGTATTTCTCCACCGTTCGCGGGCTGATCGACAGCAGGTAGGCGATCTCCTTGTTCTGGCGGCCGGCGACGAGGAGCGCGTAGACCTTCCGCTCCTGCGGGGTCAGCAGCGCC
>CAZIVY010000366.1:0-2043 GCA_964542505.1 uncultured Rhodospirillaceae bacterium | reverse complement strand
CCCCCAAGAATCCGCCGCCCGAAATCCGTGGAGGACTTCCGGGCGGCGGCGGCGTTCAGCTCTTCCAGCGCTTGATCAGTTCGTCGTAGTCGATGGTCTCGCCCTTCGGTTTCTCGTTGGACAGCTTGGCCTTGGGGCCGTCCGGCTTGCCGAGCCACTCGCTCGGATCCTTCTCGGCGTTAAGCCTGGGGCCGCAGCCGCCGTAGACATTGGCCTTCTTGTCGACTTCCTCCATGCGCGCCATTACCTGGTCCATCTCCTTGGCCAGCCGGTCCATGGCCTGTTGCGGAGTGAAGGCGCCGGAGTTCACGTCGCCGATATTCTGCCACCAAAGCTGCGCCAGCTTCGGGTAATCGGGGACGTTGATGCCGGTCGGCGTCCAGCGAACGCGGTCCGGCGAGCGGTAGAACTCGACCAGGCCGCCAAGCTTCGGCGCGCGCTCGGTGAAAGAGGCATGGCGGATGTCGCTGTCGCGAATGACGGTCAGGCCGACGTGGCTTTTCTTCAACGACACGCTCTTGGACACGGTGAACTGCGCGTAAAGCCAAGCGGCCTTGCGGCGGTTGAGCGGCGTCGACTTGAACATCGTCCACGACCCGGCGTCCTGGTAGCCGAGCTTCATGCCCTCTTCCCAGTAGGGACCCTTGGGCGACGGGGCCATGCGCCACAGCGGGTTGCCCTGATCGTCCACGGTGTTGTTGCCGGCGCTTTTCGGCGCCACCATCGACGCCGTGAAGGCGGTGTACCAGAAGATCTGCTGGGCGACATTGCCCTGCGAGAGTGCCGGCAGCGACTGGTAGAAGTCGTAGTCGGCGGCGCCGGGCGGGGCGAATTTGCGCAACCATTCGTCCCACTTGCGGATGGCATAGACCGCGGCCGGGCCGTTCGTTTCACCGCCCCGGCTGACGGACGCGCCGGAGGGGTTGCACGAGCCTACCTCCATGCGGATGCCCCACTCGTCGATGGGACGCCCGTTGGGGATGCCCTTGGAGCTGGCGCCGGCCATGGAAAGCCAGGCGTCGGTCATGCGCCACCCCAAGTCCGGGGCGCGCTTGCCGTAGTCCATGTGGCCGTAAATGCGGACGCCGTCGATCATCTTGATGTGGACAGAGAAGAATTCCGCGATGTCCTCGTAGGCGGACCAGTTCACCGGCACGCCCAGTTCGTAGCCGTAAATCTCCTTGAACTTCGCTTTCAGTTCCGGCCGCTTGAACCAGTCCTGACGGAACCAATAGAGATTGGCGAACTGCTGGTCGGGAAGCTGGTAGAGCTTGCCGTCGGGGCCGGTGGTGAACGACCTACCGATGAAATCGTTGACGTCGAGGGTGGGCAGCGTCACCGCCTTGCCCTCGCCCGCCATCCAGTCGGTGAGATTGACCGTCAGTTGCAGGCGCGAATGGGTGCCGATGAGGTCGGAATCGTTGATGTAGGCGTCGTAGAGATTGCGGTTCGTCTGCATCTGGGTTTGCACCGCCTGGACGACCTCGCCTTCGCCCAACACCTGGTGGTTGACCTTGATGCCGGTGATTTCCTGGAACGCCTTGGTCAGCGTCTTCGATTCGTACTCATGGGTCGGAATCGTTTCCGACAACACGTTGATCTCCAGGCCCTTGAAGGCCTGGGCGGCCTTGACGAACCACTCCATCTCCTTCATCTGGTCGGCCTTGGAGAGAGTCGAGGGCTGGAATTCGCCGTCGACCCACTTTTTCGCCTCTTCCATGCCGGCGAAGCCGGGGCCGGCAAACGAGCTTACTGCCGCGATGGCCACCGCGGCCAAGAGTCGTTTCTTCATTCGAGGATCCCCCCTGGATGTATCGGGCCAGCATCTTCCTGGCGTTGCCGCTCACGCTACGGTCGAGGCAAGAGGACTGTCAACTGAAATACCTTTCAGGCGCGCCGGGCAGCGGGGCCGCCCTCGCGATTACATCAGGCGCGCAAAGCGCGCCGGGCGGCGCGGCCGCCCTCGCGATTACATCAGGCGCGCAAAGCGCGCCGGGCGGCGCGGCCGCCCTCGCGATTACATCAGGCGCGCAAAGCGCGCCG
>CAZIVY010000365.1:0-7198 GCA_964542505.1 uncultured Rhodospirillaceae bacterium | reverse complement strand
CTGTGGCTGGACGACACACCCGTGGGTGGCGGCTCGGCGCCGGTGCTCGCCCATGCGGTCGCCGCCGTCCTCAACTCGATCCATTTCGGCGCCACGCAATTCGGCTATGCCGAAGCCGAGATCGTGCACATGGTGGCGACCATGATCGCGGGCGGCAACTGGGCGCAGTTGCTGGCCGACCTCGAGCTACTGAACACTCGGGGCTGACGGCGCGGGCCGTCCGGTAGCGGATTCTTTCGTGGCCATCGCGCGCTGGCATATCTGCGGCCCCTTGCACTGGCGCCATTGGGGCGAGGACAGCGCGGTCTATTGCGACGCCTCGGGCGACACCATGCGCCTCAACGAGTTTGCCGCCGCCGCGCTCCAGCACTTGCAGAATGAACCCAGCAACGAGGCGGAGTTGAGCGCCGCCGCCGCGGCCGCGCTTGGCGTCCCGAACGACGGCGCGCTTCGCCTCGCCATTGGCGGCTTCCTGCAACGCCTGGCGGAAACCGGCATCGTCGAAAGCCGCGCCGCATGATCGTCGCCGAATTGTCGCCGCGCGATCTCGACCGGCGCCTGCGGGGGCCGGGACTGGCCTTGCGCACCGGGCCCTTCGTGGCGCGGATCAACACCGATATCGGCGCCGTGGCCGAGGGCATGCGCACCCTTTACGCCGATCACGAGGTGGTCGACCCTTGCGCCTTCGCCGACTGGAACGTGGCGATGGTGCGTCCGCGCGACGCGCGCCGGTGGTACCGGCCGCAAGTCCTGTTTCTCTTCGACGGTTGGGCGCCGTTCAAGCCGCTCCCCATGTCCCAGGCGCTGCCAGGCCTGGAGTGGGGGTTGAACTGGGCGGTTGCCAGCCACGCGCACCAGTACCTCATGCTGCACGCCGCGGCGGTGGCGCGCGACGGCCGCGCCGCGATCCTTCCCGGCGCTTCCGGGTCAGGAAAAAGCACCTTATGCGCGGCCCTGGTGCAGGACGGCTGGCGGTTGCTTTCGGACGAGCTGGCGCTGATGGATCCCGCCAGCGGCCGCCTCGTCGGCCTGGCGCGCCCCATAAGCCTGAAGAATGAATCGATCGAGGTCATTCGCCGCTTCGCGCCGCAAGCATTCCTGACCGACCCGGCGCGCGACACCGCCAAGGGCGACGTGAGCTTGCTGAAACCGCCCGCGGCCAGCGTGCGCGCGGCGCGGGAAACGGCGCTGCCCGCCTGGGTGGTGGCGCCACGCTTCCAGGCCGGCGCGGCGCTGGAACTCGAGCCCCGCTCGCCGGCGGAAATGCTCATCGACCTTGGCTTCAACGCCTTCAACTACAGCATTCTGGGTTCGGTGGGCTTTCGCGCGCTTGCCGACCTGACGGACCGCTGCGCGTGTTATCGCATGACCTATGGGTCGCTCGACGCGGCGCTGGAAGCATTCGAGGAGCTGGCGGGCGCGCCCGCGCGTCACCCGCGCGACGCGGCGCGCGAGACCCGGCGGACGCCAGCGTCGGCCGCTGGTGGGCGGACGCCAGCCCTGGCCGCCGGAGGGCAGCCATGAACGAACCCGCGCGCTGGCTGGTAGCGGCGCTGCGCGCGCCGGCGGAGACAGCCTCCTGGCCGCTCGAGATTTGGGACGGCGTCATTCCCCAGGCGCGCAGCGCCGGACTTCTGGCGCGGCTCGGCGCCATGATCGATGCGGCGGGTACGCTCGACCGGGTGCCGCCCCAAGCGCGCGCGCATTTGCAAGCCGCCGCCATCCTCGCCGCCAAGCACCGGCGCGACGTGAACTGGGAAGTGCGCTGCCTGGCTCATGCCTTGGCGCCGCTCGGCGGGGCCATTGTCCTGCTCAAGGGCGCGGCCTACGCGATCGCCGACCTGCCGGCGGCGGCGGGCCGGATCTTCAACGACATCGACATCATGATCCCCAAGGCGCAACTGCCCGAGGCGGAGGAGCTCTTGCAGGCGGCGGGGTGGGTGTCGCAGGCCGGCGACGCCTATGACCAGCACTATTACCGCACGTGGATGCACCAACTGCCGCCCATGCGCCACCACGCGCGCAAGTCGGTGGTGGACGTGCATCACACCATCGTGCCGGAGACCGCGCGCACGCCAGTGGCGGGCGAGGTCCTGGCCGCGGCGGCGGCGCCGATCCCCGGACAGGCGGGGCTCAAGACGCTGGGGCCGAGCGACATGGTCCTGCACAGCGCCACGCACTTGTTCAACGAGGGCGAATTCCGCCACGGCCTGCGCGATCTCATGGATCTGGCCGACCTGCTGCGCCACTTCGGCCGCGACCGGGACTTCGGCCGCCGTTTAAGCGCGCGGGCGGCGGAACTCGGCCTCACCCGGCCGCTGGTTTACGCGATTCGCGAAGGCCGCCGCTGGCTCGGCCCCGCGTGGCCGGATGCGGGCGACGCGGAAGCGCTCGCCCGGCGGCCGCCGTCAGTGGCCGAGCGGGCGATGGAGCTGTTGCTGAAACGGGCGCTGCAGCCGCAGCATCCCAGTTGCCGCGATACGCTGACGCGGATCACGCGCGGGCTGCTCTACGTGCGGGGGCACGCGCTCCGCATGCCGCCCAGGCTCTTGCTGCCGCATCTCCTGCGCAAGGCGGCGAGCGAACGCGACGCCGCCTAGTACCCGCCATCGCTGATCCGCGCCCCTGGCGGCGTTGCCGCCAATATATAGCGCGCAAGGCGCGCCGGGCGCGGACCATAGATGAAGGGTACAGCCCTATTGAATCTGTACCGACTTTCGCGAATTCGTGAGTCGCGAGACGCCACTCACGAATTCGCGAAAGTCGGTACTAGAACGGGATCTAGAAAAAGCTGGAAATCGCGGCCCCGATGCCGCCCCATAGGGCGATGGACGCCACCAGCCAGAGGGCGATCACATTGCCCCACGGCCAGGGTTCGATGTCCACCGCCGGGACGGTGGCGGTGGCTAGGCGGTCGAGGTCGCTCTGAATGCGGGCCATGAAAGTAGCCTCCGGCGGCGTGCCGTCCTTGGGGTTATCGATAACATTAGCCATAAACCGCTACCCCTTAATTTAATCTTTAGACGTTCCCGCGATCCTCGGTCCCGCGTTGCGGAACGACGTCCGCCGCGTCGAGGCGCCACGATGGCGTGCAAACAAATTCACGGGAGACCGGATCCAACATGGCGACGTGGCTGGTCACCGGCGGTTGCGGGTTCATCGGGTCGCACTTGGCCGACGCGCTGGTGGCGCGAGGCGACCGGGTGCGGATCGTCGACGACTTGTCGGCCGGCCGGCGCGAGAACGCGCCGAGCGAGGCCGATATCCGCGTCGGCGACGTCAGCGACCCCGACTTCGTGCGGCGCGCCATGGCCGGCGCCGACGGATGTTTCCACTTGGCCGCAGTGGTATCGGTGCAGAAAAGCATCGACGCCTGGTTGGACAGCCATCGCACCAACCTGACCGGCGCGCTCACGGTTTTCGAGGCGGCGCGGGAAAGGCGGCTGCCGGTCGTCTATGCGTCTTCCGCCGCCGTGTACGGCGACAACCCGGACGTGCCGCTTGGCGAGACGGCGGCGACCA
This sequence comes from uncultured Rhodospirillaceae bacterium, assembly GCA_964542505.1. GTDB lineage: Bacteria > Pseudomonadota > Alphaproteobacteria > Ferrovibrionales > Ferrovibrionaceae > CAZIVY01. The sequence continues at coordinate 3,676 of CAZIVY010000365.1, read as the reverse complement.
GGCCGCTGTCGCCCTACGGCGCCGACAAACTGGGCTGCGAGCTGCACGCCTTCACCGCCTGGCAGAACCACAAGCTGCCCACGGCGGGGATGCGCTTCTTCAATGTTTACGGTCCGCGCCAAGACCCGCGGTCGCCCTATGCCGGCGTTATCGCGACCTTTGCCGACCGCATCCTCGCCGACCGGCCGGTGCAGGTTTTCGGCGACGGCGGGCAGGTGCGGGACTTCATCTACGTGTCCGACGTGGCGCGCCACCTGACCGCGGCCATGACGCGGCTGCGCGAGGGAGCGGCGGTATTCAATGTCTGCACCGGCCGGCCGACGCGGGTTATCGACCTCGCGCGCCTGATCGCCGACGTCGTCGGCCGGACGCCGCGAATACTGCATGAGGCGCCGCGCGCGGGCGATATCCACCGCTCCATCGGAGCACCGGACAGCGCCATCGCCGCTCTCGGCGTGGCGGCGCGAATGTCGCTGGCCGACGGCCTGCGGGAGACTTTGGCTGCCATGCGCGTGACGCCAGCGCGCGAGCTTGTGGAGGTTGGACGATGACGCGTTCCGTAGGCGTGCGCACCGAGGCCGGGAAACGTTCGGGGGCAAGGCGGCGCGCGGCGCTGGCCGCGAGCTTCGCCCTTACGCTGTTGGCCGCGGCCTGCGATGGCGATCGCCAGCTCAGCGTCGACGAGTATCTGGCGCGGGCTGAATCCGCGCTCGCCAACGGGTCGCCGCGCGCGGCCCAGGTGGACGCCAAGAACGTCCTGCAGCGCGAGCCCGGCAATGGACGGGGACGCCTGGCGCTGGCGCGCGCCTATATCGAACTCGGGGACATTCAAGGGGCGTTCGCCGAACTGCTGAAAGCGAAGGCCGCCGGCATCGACGCCGCGGTACTGGAACCGCTGCACGGGGAGGCGTTTCTGCTGCAAGGCAACGCCGCCGGCGCGAAAACCGCGGTGGCGAGGCCGCCGGTGGAAGCGACGCCAACCGTGCTCGCCAATTATTTGAGCGTGCAGGGCCGCGCCCTGCTGTTGGAAGACAAGATCGACGACGCCGAGCGCGTGCTCGGCGAGGCCATGGCGCTCGATCCCCTGTCGGTTTCCGCCCTGGTGGGGAGCAGCGGCGCCGCGGTGGCGCGCCGGCAATTGCCGGTGGCGCAGGAGCGCGCGGCGCGCGCCCACGCCACCGCGCCCGCGGACCCACGCCCGATGATTCAGGCCGGCGACGTCGCCTTCGTGCGCGGCGCCTTCGACGAATCGGAAACTTGGTTCGCCAAGGCCGTGGCGCTGCGCCGCTCGGACTGGGCGGAAATGGTGGCGCGCATGGGAAGGGCGCGGGCGCGCATCGCCGCCAGCCGGCCAGCCCAGGCGATCGCCGACCTGGACGCCATCATCAAGGTGGCGCCCAACAACGGAAACGCCAATTACCTGCGGGCGCTGGCGGCCTATCACCTCGGCGACCAGGCGGCGGCAAAGCAGCACGTGGACGTGGCGGTGACGGCCATGCCCAACCATCGGCCGAGCATGCTGTTGGCGGGGGCGGCGAACTTCGCCCTTGGCAACCACGAACAGACCATCCGGCACCTGCAACGCCTGGTGACCGAACTGCCCGATCACGTGGACGCACGCAAGCTGCTGGCGATGGCGCAATTGCGGGTCAACCAGCCGAAGCAGGCGATGAACACGTTGCAGGCGGCGAAGGACAGCGAGGACGCGGAAGTGCTGGGCATGATCGGGGCGGCCGCGGCGCGCGCCGGCGACATGGCGCAGGCCAGCAAGTATTTCGAACGCGCGGTGGAACGCCGTCCCGACGACCCCTTGGCCCGGGCCCGCCTCGGCATCGCGCGAATCGCGCTGGGCGAGCCGGATCAGGCGATCGAGGACCTGGAGGCGGCGCTCAAGCAGAAGCCCGACTTGCGCGAGGCCGGCGTCGCCGTCTTCATCAGCCATATGCAGCAGCGCCGCTTCGCCGAGGCGATGAGCGCGGCCCGCCGGGTGCAGGAAACCTGGCCGGACCAGGCGATCGGGTTTTCGCTGGCCGCGCTGGCGCATCTGGCGCAGCAGCAGGAGAGCGACGCGGCGGCGGCGTTCGAGCAGGCCTTGGCGCGCCAGCCGGACGATCCCTATGCCGCCACGCAATCGGCCTTGCTCGCCGCGCGCAAAGGCGATCCCAACCGCGCGCGCGAGCTGCTCACCCAGGTGCTGAAAAAGCATCCCAAGGACTATGGCACGCTGATGCGGCTCGCGGTCGTCGCCGCCCAGGCCGGAGCGGCCGACGAAGCGCGCGACCGCTTGAAGCAGGCGGCGGATACCGACCCCGGCGCGCTGTTGCCGCGGCTCTATTTGGCGCGCTTCTACATGACCAGCGGCAAGCCGCTGGACGCGCTCGCCGTCGCCGAGCCCACCTTGCTGCGCCATCCCAAGGAACCAGGCCTGCTGGAAACGATCGGCCGCTGTTATCTGGCGCTGCAGCGCGGCCCCCAGGCGGTGAGCGCGCTGCGCGAGCTCGTCGACGCGAGGCCGGAATCGCCGCAAGCGCGGTACTGGCTGGCGCGCGCCTACGCCGTCAACGACGATTTCGCCAACCAGCGGGCAGCGCTGGAGGCGGCGCTGGCGCTGGCGCCGGATTACCCGATCGCCAAACTTGACTTGGCGCTGCTGTCGGCGGCGGAGGGGCAGGGGGACAAGGCGCAGGCCCTGGCGGCCGAGGTGGCCGCCGCGTTTCCCGACGACCCGCAGGTCTTGAACGTGCGCGGCGACGTGGCGTCGATCCGTGGCCGCGTGGACGAAGCGCTTGCCGACTACGAACGCGCTTTCGCCATCGCGCCGACCGGCGATCTCGCGCGCAAGCTGGCGCGCGCGCGCTGGAAGAAAGGCGATACGACCATCGCGGTGGCGACGCTGCAGGCGTGGATCGAACGCCATCCGAAGGACCTGGCGACGCGGCTACAACTTGCCGCCGCCTATCTGGAACTGAAGAAATTCGAGGAGTCGCGGAAACACTACGCCGAGGTGGTGGATCAGGTGCCCGACGCGGCGGTGGCCCGCAACGATCTGGCATGGGTGCTCTACCGCATGGGTCAGTTCCCGGCGGCGCGGACGCACGCGCAACGCGCCTACGAACTCGACGGCAAGAATCCGCTGGTGCTGGACACCTTGGGGATGGTGGCGCTGGCGCAGGGCGAGATCAGCCGCGCGGTCGGCCTCCTGCGCAATGCCCGCGATGGGCAGCCGGGCAACCCCTTGCTCGCCTACCATCTGGCCGAGGCCCTGACGAGCGCCGGCGAAAAGACGCAGGCCCGCCAGTTGCTTAAGTCCGTGGTCGAGAGCAACGCCGTCTTCGACGAGCGCGACGAGGCGAAGGCGCTGCTGCGCCGCCTCGACCAGCAGACTCGATAGCAGCGAAAGCCCTTGTTTAACCTGTATTTAACTTGTCGCTGGTAAATCAATGTGGTTACGAATTTCGCGCCCCGTCGGCCCCGATCGGCCTTCGGAGCGCCCGCGGACGCAGCGGCCGGGAGGCCGTCGTATCGCGGTCGTCGTTTAAGGTGGCACAGCAGGAGACGAACATGGCGATGACAGCGATGCTGGCGCGAGCGGCGGTGGCGCTCGGACTCGCGGCGGCGATGGTGGGTTGCTCAGGCACCCACGACAGACTTCCCCCAGCCTCCCTGGCGGCTGACG
>CAZIVY010000364.1:0-5252 GCA_964542505.1 uncultured Rhodospirillaceae bacterium | reverse complement strand
AGGGCCATGAACGCGACCGTCCTGCGCACGCTGATCGTGGCCTTCATGGTGCTGGCGCTGGAGGTCTTGTGCCGCACCGGCGTCATCGGCCGGCTGACCATGATCGCGCCCTCGCGGATGGTGGCCGAATTGTGGGCGATGTCGCTCAGCGGCGCCATCGCGCCCCACGCGGCGCGCACCTTCGGCAACGTGGCCATCGCCTTCGCCGTGTCGGTGGCCGCCGGCGCGGGCCTGGGCGTCGGGCTGCACGCCTGGCCCCGGTTGCGGCGCGCCGTCGATCCCTTGCTGGCCACCTGGTACGCGATGCCGGTGTTCGTCTTCTACCCGCTGTTCGTCGTGCTGTTCGGCATGGGCGACCTGCCCATCGTCGCCATCGCGGTGTTGTTCGCCATGGCGGCGATGGTGATCGCGACGCTGAACGGCATCGAGCGCATCCCGCGCGCGCTGCGCAAGACCGGCGCCGTCATGCGGCTGGGCGCCGCCCGGCGGGTGCTGTTCATCGACCTGCCGTCGGCGCTCCCCTATCTGCTCACCGGGGTCAAGCTGGCTTTGGCTTACGCCTTCATCGGCGTCATCGCTTCCGAGTTCATCCTTTCGGGCGTCGGCCTCGGCCACGAGATCGCTTTCGCCTACAACAATTTCGACAACCGCAGCATGTACGCGCTGATGCTGCTGCTGATCCTGGTGGTGACGCTGGCCAACGCCGTCGTCCATGTGTGGGAGCAGCGGACCCTGGCCCGCCGGGGGCGGCCGTGAAGCAGCGCGCGGCCGACATCGCGCTCTTGCTTGGCGTCATCCTCGGCCTGTGGCAGGCGGTTCACATCTACGCCGGCGAGGAAGCGTTGGCGTCGCCGGCCGTGACCTTTTCCTATCTGGCGGACCAATTGGGCACGGCGCGCTTCTGGGGGCATATCGCCGAAACGGCGCGGGCCTTCGCCTGGGCGCTGCTCTACGCGGCGCTGGGCGGCCTTGGCCTCGGTCTCTGGTTCGGCATTCACCGCTTCGCCGGCGTGGTGGCGGAACCGATCCTGGTCGCCCTCTATTCGCTGCCCAAGGTGACGCTGTACCCGGTGATGCTGCTGATATTCGGGCTCGGCCTGCCGGCCAAGGTCGCCTTCGGCGCCTTGCACGGCATCGTGCCGGTGGTCATCTTCGCCATGAACGCGGTGCGCAACCTGAACCCCGTGCTGCTGCGCACGGCGCGGGTCATGCGCCTCGGACCCATGCAGACGGCGCTTAGCGTCCTCATGCCGGCGGCGTTGCCGGAAATCGTGTCGGGCTTGCGCGTCGGCTTTTCGCTCACCTTCCTGGGGGTGCTGATCGGCGAGATGTTTGCGTCCAAGCGCGGGCTTGGATTCGTCATCATCAACGCCATCAGCCTCAACGATTCGCGCACCATCATGGCGGTGGCGGCGCTGGTTTTCGCCTTCGCCGCCGTCGCCAACGGGGCGCTGCTGGCCCTCGACCGCCGCCTGCACCACCAATAAGCCCGCCGAGCCGGCGGAATCTTAACCATTCGTCAATCCCCGCGGCGCAGCCTCGCGTTTCGCCGACGCACGATGCCGACTCCGAGCATTCGCCATGACCGCAGCGGTCGCTATCGATTTCAAGGCCGAGCGCGACCGATTCGTCGCTTTCGCCTTTGCCGCCGCCGATCTACTGTTCGAAATCGACGCCCAGGGCCGCATCCAGTTCGCCGCCGGCGCGACCCAGCGCCTGGCCGGGCGCGGCGCGGCGCAACTGACCGGATCGTCGTTCTACAACCTGCTTGCCACCGCCGATCGCGGCGTCGCCGCCGTGCATGTCGCCTCGCTCCGCAACGGCGGGCGCTTCGTGCCGGTGGTGGTTCATCTGGGTGAGGGCGGACCGGCGGCGTTGCTTGGCGCGTGCGCGCTGCCTGACCGTCATGACACTGTTTTTCTGTCGCTCTCCCTCGCCCCAGTCGCTTCCGGAGCGATGCGGGCCGACGACGCCGGGCGGCCGCTGATGGCAAGCGACGATTTCACCCGCCTCGCCACTCAAAGGCTGGCGGCGGGCGGCAAGGACAAGCCGCAGATGACGCTGGTGACGGTGGAGGGCTTAAGCGAACTGCGCCAGCGCGTGTCCAAGGAAGTCGCCGACGGACTGCAGGCGGCGATAAGCCGCCAGGTCAAGCTGACCGCCGGCAACGGCGCCGCCGGCGCCTTGGCGGACGGCCGCTACGGCGTGTTGCACGCCGAACCCTTCGACGTGAACGGCTTGAACCAGGCGGTCAAGACGCTGGCCAGCTCCCTCGACCCCGCCGGCGCCGGGGTGAATCTGGTCAGCCGGACAATCGCGCTGGCGCAGGGCGATCTCAGCGATGCCGACGCGGCGCGGGCGCTGGTGCACGCCGTCAACGCCTTCGCCCAATCGCGCGATCAGGACTTCACCATCACCTCGTTGAAGGACGGACTCGACCGGATGCTGGCGAATACAGCGGCGCGGGTCAAGGATCTGCGCCAGCGCATCGACGACAAGGCCTTCACGCTCGCCTACCAGCCCATCGTCGAGATCAACCTGCGCGCCGTGCACCACTGCGAGGCGTTGGTGCGCTTCGCCGAGGGCGGTTCGCCGTTCGCGGTCGTGACCTTCGCCGAGGAGGTGGGCTTGGCGGGCGATTTCGACCTCGCCATCACCGACCGTGTCCTGAAAGTGTTGGCCGCCAAGGACAACGAAAAGCTGGTGATCGCGGTCAATGTCTCCGGACGTTCGCTGGAAAGCGCGATCTTCTTCGATGCGCTGTTGGCCCTCACCAACGAGTACCGTTCGGTTCTGCCGCGACTCCTTGTCGAGGTGACCGAATCGGCGGGAATCACCCGCCTCAAGGAGGCCAACCAGGCAATCCAGGTGCTGCGCCAGAGGGGCATTCGCGCCTGCCTCGACGACTTCGGCTCGGGCGCCAATTCGTTCCAGTACCTGAACAACTTCAACGTCGATTTCGTCAAGTTCGACGGCGACCTGGTCGAGCGGGCGGCAAAAAGCCCGGCCGACCTGGCGCTGCTCAAGGCCGTGGTCAAACTGTGCCACAATCGGCATGCGCAGACCATCGCGGAACGGATCGAAACCGAGCAGCAGGCGGCGGCTTTGCGCCGGATCGGCGTCGATCTTGGCCAAGGCTATCTGTTCGGCAAGCCGGGGCCGGAAGCGGTCGCCGCCGCGTTCATCCCATCGGCCGAGAAGCGCCGGCGCACCTGATCGCGCCCTAGTACCGACTTTCGCGAGTTCGTGAGTCGCGACACGCCACCCGCGAACTCGCGAAAGCGGTACGGATTCAATCGGTTTGTACCCTTCATCCATGGTCTATGGTCCGCGCCCCTGGCGGCATTGCCGCCAATATATAGTGGCGCGCAAGGCGCGCAGGGCGCGGACCAGCGATGGCGGGTACCAGGCGGAAATCGCCGCCCCAGCCCGCCGCTGCACCCCATTGCCTCGGCGCGGCCGATTCGGCACCATGCGGATGGACTGCCCCAACCTTGGGAGGAACCGCGCGCCATGCGCGCCACCACGCGATTTCGCCGCCTGATCGCGGCGCCGGAGATTCTGGTCTTGCCGGGGGTGCATGACGCGCTCGGCGCGCGTATCGCCGAGTTGGCGGGCTTTCAGGCGTTGACCGCCGGCGGCTACGGGGCGACGGCGACGCTCTTGGGCCGGCCCGATTCCTCGCAGCTCGGGATGACGGAAATGGCGGATTATTACGCCCGCCTGACGGAGGCGACGTCGCTTCCCATTTTCGCCGACGGCGATACCGGTTTCGGCAACGTCACCAACGTGGCGCGCACCGTGCGCTGCTACGAAAAGGCGGGCGTCGGCGGACTGTTCATCGAGGACCAGGTGTTCCCCAAGCGCTGCGGCCACATGGCCGGCAAGGCGGTGGTTCCGGCGGCGGAGTTCATCGCCAAGGTGAAGGCGGCGCTGGACGCCCGCGTGGACGCGGACCTGGTGATCATGGCGCGCACCGACGCGCGGGCGGTGAACGGACTCGACGACGCCATCGCCCGCGCCCAGGCGGCGCGCGAGGCGGGCGCGGACCTTATTTTCATCGAGGCGCCGGTGAGCACGCCCGAGATGCGGCGCATCTGCGCCGAAATCGAGGCCCCGTGCCTGGCCAACAACATCGAGGGCGGGATGACGCCGGTGCTGCCGGCGGCAAAGCTGCAGGAAATCGGCTACGCCGCCGTGGCCTTCGCCGTCGCCGCCACCTATACGGTGGCGAAATCGCTCAGCGAACTGTTCGCCGCCTTGAAGCGCGACGGCACGACCGAGGCCATGAGCGGCCGCATGATCGATTTCGCCGCCTTCAACGAGTTGGTGGGACTTGGCGCCCAGCGGCGGCGCGAGGCGGAATTGCAGGATTTCGCCGAACGGCTGCTGGCCGACCGCGGCCAAACCGAAACGCCGCCCGGCGCGCGCGCGGCGCAAAACTGAACCGAGGGAGGGCAAGAAATGTTGAAGCGGATTGTTGGCGCCGTCACGGCGCTTGTTTTGACCGCCGGTGCGGCACTGATTTTGGCCGCCGGCGCGGCCGACGCGCAGACAACTATGCGCATCAGCCATCAGGTGCCCACCGGGCACCACATGCACAAGCTGCTGGAGGGCTTCAAGGCGGAGGTGGAAAAGAACACCGCCGGCGCGGTGCAGGTGCAGATTTTCCCCGCCGAGCAGGCGTTCAAGGCGGCGGAGAACCACCCCGCCGTGGCGCGCGGCGCCTTCGAGGCGGCCATGGCGGTGAATTTCCAGTGGGGCAACACCATCCCGGAAATGAACGTCACCACCATCCCCTATCTGTTCACCGACCTGGAGCGTATCAAGAAGTTCCCCGGCTCGGAGGCGGCGAAACTTCTGGAGCGCAAGCTTGAATCCAAGGGCGTGAAGAACGTCGCCTGGCTCTACATCACCCGGCAGTCGATATTCACCTCGGGCAAGAAGCCGATCGTGAAGATCGAGGACTTCAAGGGGCTGAAAGTGCGCGGGCTGAACGCCATCGCCGACGCCGGCCTGACCGCCGTGGGCGCGGCGCCCTCGGCCATGCCGGGATCCGAGGTCTACCAGGCGCTGGAATCGGGGGTGCTTGACGCCGGCCTGACCGACCTTTCGGCCGCCGTCAGCCGCAAGTTCTTCGAGGTGCAGAAATTCGGCACCGTGACGCCCTATTTCTCGGTCTATTTCCACATGTACGTGAATCCCGCCTGGTGGGGGAAGCTCACCGCCGACCAGCGGGCCGCGATCGAGAA
>CAZIVY010000363.1:0-1993 GCA_964542505.1 uncultured Rhodospirillaceae bacterium | reverse complement strand
ATCGCGGGGCCTTTCAGCGCCAGCCAGGTCACGCCGAAGACCGCCGCGCAGCCGACGGCGGCGATGCCGATCAGCAACCGCCGTTTGAAGCGCACGACGCGGCGGGGTGCTGCTTTCAGCACCAGGGTCTCGGGATCGACCTTCGGCGGGTCCGACCGTGGAGCGGTGGTATCCGACATGGCGCCCTCCCCTATTGGCCCGGCCGCGGCCGGGGGCCGTCGCTGGAGGCGACGCCATCGGTGCGGCTGATGCGGACCACCTGCTGGGGATCGGCGCCAAGGCGCAGTTCGGCGGCGGCGAACAGCCGATCGACGATGTAGTAGTTGCGGCGGACCCGGTAGTTGACGAGCTGGTTGTCGCCGTCCGGCCCGACCACGAAGAGCGGCGGCGCCTCGCCCTGATCGATCCGGCCGGGGAACTCGATGTAGACCTTGCTGCCGTCATCGAAGGCGCGCACCGGCCGCCAGGGCGGATTGTCGCCGCTGATCGCGTAGCGGAACCGGAGGTTCTCCAAGGTGACACCGGCGGCGACCGGCGAGGCGGCTTCCGCCTGATCGTTGCGCCGCTGGAGCGCGATCAACGTGTCCCGCGGATAGGTCCAGGAGATCGCCGCCATGGAGGTGCGATCCGTGCTTTCGAGCTGGAGATGGTAGGTGCGCCGGTCGGTGGTGATGACGACGTTGGTCTTGAGCCCCGGCGCGAAGGGCTTGACCAGCACATGGACGCGCTTGGCATCGCCCGAGCCGCTGGTGGTGTCGCCGATCACCCAGCGCACGGTGTCGCCAGCGGAGACGGCCGTCAGCGTCTCGCCCGGCTGAAGCGCGATGTCGCTTACCTGCTCGGGCGCGGCATAGAGTCGATACAGCGCCCCCTCCGTATAGGGATAAACCTGGACGGCGTTGATGTAGCCATACGCCGTGGGCTCTTGCAGCGCCGCCTTGTTCGCAGCCTCCACCCGAACCGTGGGCGTTCGCTTGTCGGGCTTCGTCTCGGATGGCGGCGGCTGAAGCTGGCCCGGCAGCGGCAAGGGCTCAGGCAGGGTAACGATCTCGACCGGCCTCGGAGGCGCGGCCTCGATCGCCGCCGGCCTGAAACTGTCGCTGTCATAGGCGATGGCCGGCGGTGGCGTTTTGCCGGCGCAGGCGGCGAGCGCGAGCGCGGAGACCAATAGAATAAGTGTAGAGCGCATGATCATGGCGTCCTCCCTTCAGGTGCTGTTCCGGTATCGAGCTCGCGCGACCAGGCGAGGCCGTTGACGTAGAGGCCAAGCGGGTTCTTCCTGAGCACGTCGGCGGTGCGTGGCGGCTGGATGACGACGGTGAGGATGGCGGTCCAGCGCTCGGTCCTGGCCAGACTGCCGCGCTCATAGGTCTGCTCGGTCCACTTCACCTGGAAGGAGGAGGTGGACGCGCGCACCACGCTCGTCACCTGCACCGAGACACTGCGCGTGCCGACGGCTGAGAAAGGGTCGTTGGTGCGGGCGTAGTCATTGAGGAACAAGGCGGCGCGGTCGGTGGCGAAGTCGTAGGCTTCGAGCCAGTTCTGGCGCACCAACACCGGATCGATGGAGAGCGCGCGCACATTGGTGATGAAGCGCGCCAGATACCAGGCGATCTGCGCGTCGCTCGGCTGATAGGATTCGATGGCCGGCCCGACCGCGCGCACCTCGCCCATCTTGTCGACCTCGACGACATAGGGCGTCACACGGCTCTGCATGGATTGCCAGACCATGCCGCCGGCGAGGCCGACACTGAGCGTCAGGCAGCCAAACGCCATGAGACGCCAGTTCTTCGCTTGCACACGCGACGAGCCGATACGCTCGTCCCAAGCTTGAGCAGCTTTCTGGTAGGGCGTCACCGGCGCCGGCGTCTGGCCGTAACGCTGGAGCGTTCGCTTGAACTTCATGGGGTTCAGTCCTCCCTGTCCTTGAGATCGGGGTTGGCGGCGCCGCCGGGCTTGTCGCCGTCCTTGATCGCCTGCGCCGTGGTGTGGC
>CAZIVY010000362.1:0-7428 GCA_964542505.1 uncultured Rhodospirillaceae bacterium | reverse complement strand
TACTGGCTCGCCCACAGGATGCGCACCATCCACGCCACCTTGCCGCGTTCGATGACGCGATCGGCGTGTTCGGCGTTGAAGGAGGCGAGCTCGATGCGGTCGGCGGTCTGGCGCGCCAGCTGCTTGGAGAGGATTTCGCCCTCGGTGGTCTTCACCACCACGCGGTCGCCGCGGCGAATGGCCGCCTGGGGAGAGACGACGACGATGGCCCCGTCGCGAAAGACCGGCGCCATGCTGTCGCCGCTGATTTCGAGCGCGTAGGCGGCAGCGTCACCCGTATCGGGAAAGGACGTCTTGTCCCAGCCTTCCCCGGTGGGATAGCCGGAGTCGTCGAAATAGCCGGCCTCGCCCGCCTTGGCCATGCCGATGAGTGGAATGCGCCGGTTGCCGCCGCCGCCTTCGCCAGGGTCGATGAGTTCGATGAATTCGCGCAGATTGGCGCCGGTGGCGGCGAGCATCTTGGCCACGCTCTCGGTCGAGGGCCAGCGCGGCTTGCCCTCGCGCGACAGGCGCTTGCTCTTGTTGAAGGTGGTGGGGTCCAAGCCCGCCCGCCGCGCCAGCCCGGAGGGCGAGCGCGCATATTTGCCGGCCAGGCGGTCGATGGCCTGCCAAATGCCCTTGTGCGTCAACATCGGGTGTGCGTCAACATCGACGGCTAGTCTTTCCAATAAGACAATCATCTTAATCGCGGGCCGGGGGAGAGGCAAATTCCTAGGTTTGGAGCTATGGTGCGCACCATGCTTGTGCCTGAAAAATGGCTTCTGGCGGGGTTGGGCCGGCTCGACCCCGAACGCGCGCACCGGCTGACGGTGAAGGGGCTGAAACTTGGCCTGGGGGCAAGCGAACCGGGACCCGACGACCCGGTGCTGAAATGCCGTCTTTTCGGCCATGACCTGCCCAACCCCATCGGCATGGCCGCCGGCTTCGACAAGGACGCCGAGGTGGCCGACCGGCTGCTGGAACTGGGTTTCGGCTTCGTCGAGGTGGGCACGATCACCCCCAAGCCGCAAACCGGCAATCCGCGCCCGCGCGTCTTTCGCTTGCAGGGCGACGGGGCGCTGATCAACCGCATGGGGTTCAACAGCGCCGGGATCGACGCGGCGGCGGCGCGGCTGAAAGCGCGGGCGGGCCGTCCGGGCCTGATGGGGGTCAATATCGGCGCCAACCGCGAAAGCTCCGATCCGGTCGCCGATTACGCCACCGGGTTTTCGGCGCTGGCGGGTTTCGCCGGCTTTGTGACGGCAAACGTATCCTCGCCCAACACGCCGGGTTTGCGCCGCCTGCAGGAGAAAGACGCGCTGGAGCGCCTGCTCGACGCCTTGTTCGCGGCGTGGGCGGCGGCGGGCAACCGCGTGCCCATCGCGCTCAAGATCGCGCCCGACTTGACGCCAACCGAGCGTGACGCCATCGTGGCGACGGCGCTGGCGCGGGGCATCGACGCGCTTATCGTCAGCAACACCACGGTCGGCCACCGCGCCGGCCTTAAAAGCCCGTGGCGCGACGAAGCCGGCGGCCTGAGCGGCCGGCCGCTATTTGCGCCCTCGACCGCCATGCTGGCGGCCATCCACCAACAGACGCGCGGGCGGCTGACGCTGATCGGGGTGGGCGGGATCGCCAGCGGCGCCGACGCCTACGCCAAGATCAGGGCCGGGGCCAGCGCCGTGCAGCTTTATACCGCCTTGACTTATGGGGGCCTGGGCCTGCTGACGGCGATCAAGCGGGAGCTGGCGGCGAAGCTCAAGGCCGACGGATTCGCCTCGATTCAGGCGGCGGTAGGCACTTGGGATGGTCCGGCGGCCATGTTAGGCTGAGGCAACTTCGACTGGGGGAGAAACGTCCGTGCCGGCCCATGCCAACATGAATACCGCCACCGCCGCCAACAATCTCGAAGCCTATTGGGTTCCCTTCACCGCCAACCGTCAGTTCAAGGCCAAACCGCGCCTGTTCGCGGGCGCCAAGGACATGCACTACACCACCCATGACGGGCGGCGGGTGCTGGACGGCACCGCCGGACTGTGGTGCGTCAACGCCGGCCACTGCCGCGAGCCGATCGTCAAGGCGATCCAGAAACAGGCGGCGGAAATGGACTACGGCCCGGCCTTCCAGATGAGCCACCCCAAGGCGTTCGAACTGGCGGCGCGGCTGTCGGCCATGCTGCCGGGCGACATGGACCATGTTTTCTACACCAATTCGGGCTCGGAATCGGTGGACACGGCGCTGAAGATCGCGCTCGCCTATCACCGGGTGCGCGGCAATTCGAGCCGCATCCGCCTGATCGGCCGCGAGCGCGGCTATCACGGGGCGGGCTTCGGCGGCACCTCGGTGGGCGGAATGATCAACAACCGCAAGTTCTTCGGCCCCCTGCTCGGCCCCGTCGATCATCTGCCCCACACCCATGTGCCGGAGCGCAACGCCTTCACCCGCGGGGCGCCGGCCTATGGCGCGCACCTCGCCGACAACCTGGAAAACCTGGTGGCGCTGCACGACGCCTCCAATATCGCGGCGGTCATCGTCGAGCCGGTGGCGGGGTCCACCGGCGTCCTGGTGCCGCCGCAAGGCTATTTGCGGCGCTTGCGCGAGATTTGCGACCGCCACGGCATATTGCTGATTTTCGACGAGGTGATCACCGGCTTCGGCCGCCTGGGCAAGAACTTCGCCGCCGACTATTTCGACGTCATTCCGGACATGATCACCGCCGCCAAGGGCATTACCAGCGGCACCGTGCCCATGGGCGCGGTGTTCGTCCGCCGGCACGTCTATGACGCCTTCATGCAGGGCGCGCCAAACGCCATCGAGCTCTTTCACGGCTACACCTATTCCGGCCACCCGCTGGCGGCGGCGGCGGCGCTGGCGACGCTCGATCTCTACCGCGACGAAGACCTGTTCGCGCGCGCGAACGACCTTGCGCCCTATTGGGAGGACGCGGTCCATTCGCTGAAGGGCCTGCCGCACGTGGTCGACCTGCGCAACATCGGGCTGATGGCGGCCATCGAGTTCGCGGTCCAGCCGGGTCAGCCGGGGGAGCGCGCCTTCCAGGGGTTCATCGCCTGTTTCGAGAAGGGACTTCTGGTGCGCCAGAGCGGCGATACCCTGGCGCTGTCGCCGCCGCTGATCGTCACCAAGCCGCAGATTGACGAAATGTTTACCACTCTGGCCGAGGTTTTGCGTCGCCTGAACTAGCTGCAAGCTCGCTGCCAACCGCCAAGGGGGAACCTGCCGTGCTGATCGGGGTGCCGAAGGAAATCAAGGCCTATGAAAACCGCGTCGGCATGACGCCGGCGGCGGTGCGCGAGGCGGTCGTCCACGGCCACAAGGTCCTGGTGGAAGCGAACGCTGGGCGCAACATTGGGCTGGATAACGAGTTCTACGCCTCGGCGGGGGCCGAAATCGTCAACGACGCGGCGGATATCTTCAAGCGCGCGGACATGATCGTGAAGGTGAAGGAGCCGCAGGCGGCCGAATTCGGGCTGCTGCGCCAGGGCCAGGTCCTGTTCACCTACCTGCATCTGGCGCCCGACCCGAAACAGGCCAAGGCGCTGATGAAATCGGGCTGCGTCGCCATCGCCTACGAAACGGTGACCGACGCGCGGGGCGGCCTGCCGCTGCTGGCGCCGATGAGCGAGGTCGCCGGGCGCATGGCCATCCAGGCCGGGGCGCACAACCTCGAAATCATGCAGGGCGGGCGCGGCATGCTGCTCGGCGGCGTGCCGGGCGTGCCGGCGGCTAAGGTGGTGATCCTGGGCGGCGGCGTGGTGGGCACCAACGCCGCCCGCATGGCCATGGGCATGGAAGCGCACGTCATCGTCATCGACAAGTCGCTGCACCGGCTTTACGACCTCGACTTGCAGTTCGGCTCGAGGCTGCACACCATCTTCGCCACCGTGGACGCCATCGAGGAGCATGTGCTCACCGCCGACGTGGTGGTGGGCGCGGTGCTTCTGCCCGGCGCCTCGGCGCCGAAACTGGTCAGCCGCGCGATGGTGGCGAAGATGAAGCGCGGCTCGGTGATCGTCGACGTTTCCATCGACCAGGGCGGCTGCTGCGAAACCTCGCGGGCCACCACCCACGCCGAACCGATCTACGTCGTCGACGAGACGGTGCATTACTGCGTCGCCAACATGCCGGCGGCGGTGGCGCGCACCTCGACCTTCGCGCTCAACAACGCGACGCTGCCCTTCACGCTGGCGCTGGCCGACAAGGGCTGGCGCCGGGCGCTGGAGGACGACGCGCATCTGCGCAACGGCCTCAATGTCAGCCGCGGGCGCATCACCCACGCGGCGGTGGCCGAGGCGCTGAAGGAAAAATACCTGCCGGCGCAACAGGCGCTGGCCGAAAAGGTGAAGGCCTAGGCGCCTTACTCGCGCATCAGGCCCTTGATGCGGCGGAACATGGTCAGGGCATAGCCGTCGGTCATGCCGGAGACGAAGTCCACCAGGCGCAAGAGCCAGTCGTAGCGCGCCTCGGCCGCCGGCATGGGGCCGGGCACGAGGCGCAGCAGCGCCGTGGCGCGCGGCGAGGGCGCCAGCCGCGACGACGCCTCGCGCGCCGCCAAGGCGTCGGCGAAGGCCGCCAGCAGCGTCGTGAGAATCTCGGCCCCGGCGACCTCGGTCTGGAAGCGCTCGCGGGTGCGGAAGATGCGCGCTTGCGTCAGTTCGGCGATAGCCGCCAGCGCGCCGCGCGCCGGGCAGTGCGCCAAGAGATCGTGGCCCATGCGTCCGGCCAGGATATCGCTTTCGTGGTCGAGGAACGCGGCCGCCGCCTGTTCGATCAGGCGGCCGATGGCGGTGGCGCGCAAATGGGCGATGCGCCAGGCTTCGTCCTCGATGTCGGGATAGCGCGGCGAAGCGTCGCCCACCAGATCGAGCAGCAACTGCTCGGCATCGAAGAAGCCGATGCGCCCGAGCTTGTAGCCGTCCTCGAGATCGACGATGCGGTAGCAGATGTCATCCGCCGCCTCCACCAGAAAGGCCAGGGGGTGGCGCGCCCAGGCGTCGCTTTCACCGGCGCGCGGCAGACCAAGCTCGGCGGCGAGGCCGGCGAAAAGATCGCGTTCGGCGGCGAAGAAGCCGAACTTGGCGGCGTTTTTTTCCGCCCCCGTTTGGCGCCCGCCCGAGCCCCAAGGGTATTTGGTGAAGGTCCCCAGGGTCGCCGCGGTGAGGCGCAGACCGCCGGCGTCGCGCCAGTTCTGCAAACGGGTGAGAACGCGAAAACCCTGGGCGTTGCCGTCGAAGCCGGTGATATCGGCGCGCTCGGCGTCGGTCAGCCCTTCGAGGTAGCGCGCGCCGCCGCTGGCGTCGGCGAACCAGTGGCGCAGGATGTCCTCGCCGAAATGGCCGTAAGGCGGATTGCCGATGTCGTGGGCCAGGCATGCGGCGGCGGCGATGTTGCCGAATTCGGCCGCCGAAACGCCTTCGGGCAGGGAATGGCGCTGGGCGACCGTCTGTCCCACCAGGGCGCCGAGGGAGCGGCCGACGGAGGAAACCTCGAGCGAATGGGTGAGGCGGGTGCGCACATAATCGGACTCGGGCAGCGAATGCACCTGCGTCTTGTCCTGCAGCCGGCGGAAGGCGGAGCAGAAGACGACGCGGTCCCAGTCCTTTTGAAACGGGCTGCGGCCAGGGTTGACGGGTTCGGCGCCGGTCTGCCCCAGGCGCCGCGCCGACAAGAGCCGCCGCCAATCCATCATGGGCGCACTCTGCCCGCTGGCGGCGGCGGCGGCAAGGTTCGTGGCGCGCGCGCGGCCGACTTGCTATTTTGCGCCATCGCGGAGCGGGAAAATGACCATTCACCAGGCGGCGCCCAAGGACGTAGCGGCGATCCAGGCATGCGCCGCCGAAGCCTACGAGAAATATGTCGAGCGCATGGGCAGGAAGCCCGCTCCCATGGTGGCGGATTTCGCGCAACAGGTGCGCCAAAAGACCGTCCATGTGTCGGTCGGCCGCCAGGGAGAAATAGAAGGCTTCATCGTCTTCTATCCGCGCGCGGATCACGTCCACCTGGAGAATGTCGCCGTTTGCCCGCGCCGCCAACGTCAAGGCGTGGGGAAAAAGCTGATCGCGTATTGCGAGAACGCGGCCCGGAAAATGGGCTTGCGGGCGATCGAGCTTTATACCAACGAGAAGATGACCGAGAATCTGACGCTCTATCCCCGCCTGGGCTATGAGGAAACCGGCCGGCGGACGGAGGACGGATTCAATCGCGTTTTCTTTCGCAAGGAAATCTGAGCCGCCAAACCAAAGGGTGCTTGCGTGCTCGCTCCTGGCAACGACGCCGGCACTGTCATCGCCGTGCTCGCTTTCGCCGCCACCTATGCGGGCATGGCGCTGGGGCGCGTGCCGGGCCTTGCCATCGACCGCACGGGCATCGCGCTCCTGGCGGCGGTGGCGCTGATCCTCACCGGGGCCCTGCCGGCGGCGGAAGCCGCCGCCGGCATCGACGCCTCCACGCTGATCATTCTGCTCGGCCTGATGGTGCTGTCCTCGCAATTCGGCCTGGCGGGATTTTACGATTGGTGCGCGGCGCGCATCGCGGCCGCCGCCGGCGCGCCGGCGCGGCTCTTGGCGCTGACGGTGGCGGCCGCGGGCGGATTGTCGGCGGTGCTGGCCAATGACGTGGTGGTATTCGCGATGACGCCGCTGTTGTGCCAGGGGGTGCGCGCCCGCGGCCTGGATCCGCGCCCGTTCCTGTTGGCGCTGGCGGGCGGCAGCAACGCCGGTTCCGCGGCCACGGTCATCGGCAACCCGCAGAACATCCTCATCGGACAGGTGGGCCAGCTCGATTTCTGGCGTTTCCTCGCCGTCTGCGGACCGCCGGCGCTGGCGGCCATGGTGGCGGTGTTCCTGGCCCTCAAATGGGCGTGGGCGGACGAGCTCGAACTGCGCCCGGCGCGCGAGGTGTTGCCCCCGCCCGCCTGCGATGCGTGGCATGCCGCCAAGGGCGGCATCGCCACCGCGATACTGATCGTGGCATTCGCCACGCCCATGCCGCGCGAGCTGGCGGTCCTGGGCGTTGCCGCCCTGCTGCTGGTCAGCCGCCGCTTGGCGACGCGGCGCGTCATGGCGCAAGTGGACTGGCATTTGCTGCTGTTGTTCGCCGCCTTGTTCGTGGTCAACGCCGCCATGGCCCGCACCGGCCTGCCGGCGGACGCCTTGGCTTGGCTCGGCCGCCACGGGCTGCTGCCGGACCGCCTGGGGGTCTTGCTGCCGCTGACCTTGGTGATGAGCAACACCGTGGGCAACGTGCCGGCGGTGGTGATGCTGCTGAGCCTGTGGCCAAGCGCGCCGGAAGGGGCGCTCTACGGCCTGGCGCTACTGTCGACGCTGGCGGGCAATCTGCTGCTGGTGGGGAGCATCGCCAACATCATCGTCGCCGAGCGCGCGGCGGCGGAAGGCGTGCGCCTTGGCTTCGCCGATTTCGCCCGCGCCGGAG
>CAZIVY010000361.1:0-5658 GCA_964542505.1 uncultured Rhodospirillaceae bacterium | reverse complement strand
AACCGTCGCCTCGCGCGCGACTTCGAGCGCTACGCCAGGACCGTCGCCGCCTTCGTCCGCCTCGCCATGATCCGCATCATGCTCCGGCGCTTGACCCGGCCAATCCCTTGCTCTTGAATCTCAACTTCTGGGATCGGCTCTCAGATCGTCCCGTGAAAGGTCGAGCTGGAAGTAGCTGTCGTGTCTTTCAATTGTAACCTCGCGAATTTGCCCGTTCTCGACGGCTTTTCGCCACAACTCCCGTCCGGCGGAAGAGAGCTTTGTCTCGTTTATTCTATTCAACGCGCATAAGCGCAATTTATCGTCCTCGGACACTTCAACGCGAAAGATCATGTAGCCAAGTCGTTCGTTGCCATCGAGGCAGTTTTTATCTTTGGAGTCTTTGGAGCAGGTGAGATTGAAAACATTGAAATAGGTCTTGCCGCCGATCTCCGATGGAAACGCCGACGCCCGGAACCAAGCGACCTTGTCTTCGTGCCCATAAAGAGTAGTAGTAGTTGTTGTTGTTTCTGTTGTTGTTGTTCTTGTTGTTGGTCTCTTGTGTTCGAGCACAAAAACAACGGCGTCAAGCGACTGCCCACCGTCCGCTCCCCGAATCGACAGATGATGTACGACCCCTGGCGGGTCTCCATCATCATACATGTACCAAGCGCCGATCAGACGTGGGTCAAAGCTGGCTTCGCCCGGCTCGCCAAGGGCGACCAGGGCGTTGACGGGCCATTCGCAGCCGGCAAGCGCGGCCGCCAATCCGCAGAACCAAACCAGGCGCCGAAATCGTTTTGCGAGCATGGCGGCTCCGCGCTCCTCGCTTTCGCAACCGATATCATGGGGAAATGGGCCGCCGCTACGGCAGAGCAAAGGCCTTTGGCCTTCCAGATGGAAACATGGCGGCGTCCGAAGCCGATTACGCCGTGGAGAGCGGGTTTCGGCGGCGAACTGGCGGAGGGATGAACCCGGCCCCTATCGGGATTTTTTCACCGCGCTCCAAAAATCCCTTTTCCTGACCGCGCGGGCGGTGCGGTAGCGCCGCCACGCCATCCGGGCAATCCAAAAGCGTTTCGACTGCCAGCGATGACCGTTACCGGTGCGGGCTACCGACACAAAAAATGAGGGAGATGACCATGGCTCGAAATTTCCGCATTCTCGCCGTCGCCTCGTTCGCCCTGCTCGCCGCCCCACTGGCGGCGGCGCCGAGGGAAATTGCCGGCCTCGACGACAAGGTTAGCGTCGTCACCGACCGCGACGGCATCCCCCATATCAGCGCCGAGAACGAACACGACCTGATCTTCATGCAGGGCTGGGTGCACGCCCGCGACCGCCTGTTCCAGATGGACGTGCTGCGCCGCCAGGCGAGCGGCACGCTTGCCGAACTCCTCGGCAGCGGCGCGCTGAAAAGCGACGTGGAACTGCGCACCATCGGCCTCCGGCGCGCGGCCGAGCGGTCCGTCCCCGTCCTCTCCGCCGAGACGCAGGCCGCGCTCGCGGCCTATGCCGCCGGCGTCAACGCTTTCGTCGCCGCACACCCGCTGCCGCCCGAGTACGCGGCGCTGCGGCTCGCGGCAGTCGATGACTGGACCCCGGTGGACAGCGTGGTCATCGCCAAGCTGCTGGCCTTCAGCCTGTCGTTCGATCTCGACATCGCCGATACCGTGGCGCTGTTGAGTTACCAGGCGGCGGGCCAGGGCGGAAACTTCAACGGCGCCGCGCTCTATTTCCAGGACCTGTTCCGCAGCGCCCCGTTTGACGCCGCGGCCACGGTTCCCGATGCGATGCGGGAGCCGCCCGCGAACGGGCGGGACGACGACGAGGACAAGGCCAGCAAGCGGAATGACGGCGATTCGTCCGCGACCCTGGAACTGGGCCGTCGCTACATCGAGCGGGCGGGCAAGGTGCCGCTTCTGCGCGACGCGCTCGAGCCGCACAAGCGGCGCAAGGGCAGCAACGAATGGGTGATCGGCGGCGCGCTCACCGAAAACGGCAAGCCGCTTATCGCCAACGACCCGCATCTCGCGCTCGGCATCCCCGCGACCTTCTATCAGATCCACCTGCGCGCCGAAGAACCGAAGTTCGACGTCATCGGCAGCGGCCTGGCGGGGACGCCCTATGTGACACTCGGCCAGAACCGGCATATCGCCTGGGGCGCCACCAACAACCCCATGGACGTGACCGACACCTTCCGCGAACAGGTGGTTCCCTGCGCCACCTCCTTCGCGGGCTTGTGCACCGTTTACCTCGGTCAACCCGAACCCACCGTGCCGATTCCGCAACAGTTTCGTTACAACGATTTTGCCGGCGGGCTGGCGACGGCGACGCCCGGGACGGTCGTGGGCGGCGTCTTCATCCCGCCCGCGGTGCTGATCGTGCCGCGGCGCAACCAGGGACCGATCATCCAACTCGACATGGCGACGGGCGCCGCCCTCAGCGTGCAATACACCGGTTTCAGCGGAACACGCGAGGTCGACGCCATCCGCCGCTTCAACCTGGCGCGCGATCTCGACGACTTCGTTGACGGCCTGAGGTTCTTCGACGTGGGTTCCCAGAATTGGGCCTACGCCGACGTCCGCGGCAACATCGCTTATTTCACCAGCGCCGAAATGCCGCTCCGCGAAGACCTGGAAGCGGGTCAAGTCGTCGGCCTGCCGCCCTACTTCATCCGCAATGGCAGCGGCGGCAACGAGTGGCTAGCCGATCCGGGCAGGCAGGCGGGCCAGGCGGTGCCCTACAAGATCCTGCCGTTCGCCGAAATGCCGCAACTCGTCAATCCGCCGGCGGGATACTTCATCAACGCCAATAACGACCCGACCGGCAACACCCACGACAACAACCCGCTAAACCGACTGCGGCCGAACGGCGTCGGCATTTTCTATCTCAACGCGACCTATGATTTCGGCACCCGCGCCGCGCGCATCGCGCACCTGCTCGAGGAACGCTTCGCCGCCGGCGAGCGCGTGTCGGTCAAGGACATGAAGGCGATCCAGGCGGACGTGGTGCTGCGCGACGCGCAGGTGTTCACGCCGCACATCGCGCGGGCGTTCGCCAACGCCAGGGCGCTCGGGGCCAACCAGGCCCTGGCCGCGCTGGCGCAAGACCCGCGGGTCGCGGAAGCGGTGCAGCGGCTGGCCGGCTGGGATCATTCGACGCCCACCGGCGTTGCCGAAGGTTACGACGCCAGCGACAAGAACGGCGTGCGGCGGCCGCCCACGGCCGAGGAAATCGACCACAGCGTCGGCGCGACCATCTATACGGTCTGGCGCGGCCGGATGATCGCCAACACCGTCGATGCGGTAGTGGATTTCATCGCCGCCCGCCTTCCCCCCGGAACCGTACCCGCTGGCGTGAGCCTGCGGCCGGGAGACGAGCAGGCGCTGACCGCGCTTCGCCACCTGCTTGACAACTTCGCCACCGCGCAAGGGGTCGGCGCCTCCGGTCTTAATTTTTTCAATGTGCCGGGCGTCGTGCCGGCGGCGGCGCGGCGCGACATTATCATCCTGAATAGCCTGAAGGAGACCCTGGACCGGCTGGCTGGCGAGGCGTTCGCCGATGCCTTCGACTACTCGGCCCGGCAGGACGACTATCGTTGGGGCCGTCTGCATCGGCTGGTGCTAGCGCATCCGTTGGACGGCCCGTTCAGCGTGCCGCCAGCGGGCGGAGCGTTCCCGCCGTCGTTCGCCGACTTGCCCGGACTGGCCGTCGACGGCGGTTTCGGCGTGGTGGACGCGTCCGAGCACCCGGTGCGCGCCGCCGGCAGCCACGATTTCATGTTCGTCAGCGGGCCGGTGCAGCGCTATGTGGCCGAGCTCGATGACGGCCGAATTGCCGGCCAGACCAGTCTGCCGGGCGGCGAAAGCGGCGTGCTGGGGAGTCCGTTCCACGTCAACCTGCTCGGCCGCTGGTTGACCAACGAGACCCACGACATGCGCCAGCGTCCGCGGGACTTCCGCGACGATGCGTTCAAGGTCGAGCACTTTCGCCCGCCGCGCGCAAGCACGATCGCCGCGCGCGGCGACGACTGAGCCGCTCGCCGGTGTCCGCCCGCGTTGGTCCGCGCCCCCCCTCGGACCGCGCGGCCGGGCGCCGGCTTTTCAGGCGAGCGGCAATCCATAGCGTTTTGTATTTCCGCTTCCATGCCGCTCGATGGCGCCGTTTCCCAGTAACGCGGCAAAAAACCAAGGCGGCGGACGCGGAGCGAAGGCAATGACATCAGCGATCCTGTTTCTTCCGGTCTTGGCCCTCGGCTATCTGGCCGCCAGCTTTGTTCAGATGACTCTGCATCGCCTCCTCGGCCATGGGGCCTTGGGCGGCCCGATTCATCGGGTTCATGTCGGCTCGCACCACCGAATTTTCTCCGGCGGCCACATTGTCGCGCATGCCTATGCGAAGGATGAGGCGAGCCTTACCCCTCTTTTCGCCGGTCCTGCCGCCGCCGTGCTGGCCATTTTCTATTGGGCCTTGCCCGCGGCGCTGTTCCTTGCCGCGTCCCTGGGATTCCTCGGCACCTATGCCCTCCAGGCGTGGATTCACGAGCAGTTTCATCGGCGCACTTCGCCACTCTGGGGCTATGGCTGGTTCCGCCGGCTGCGGCGTCTGCATGCGGTGCACCACCACGACCCGCGAAAAAACCTCGGCCTGACGGATTTTATCTGGGACCGGCTGTTCGGGACATTCGTCGACCCGGAGCACAGGCGTTCATGACCGGCGCCTCGCTCGCGATTCAGGCCGGAGCGGCTGCGCTGCTGCTGGTCGCGAATTACTACGTGACCACGCTCGCGATCTGGATCGGCCACTACTGGCCGCATCGGCCGAACAGCCGCATGCGCGCCTTCCACCTCGGCGGGCACCACGCTCTTTATCCCAATTCCCGCCAGGCCCGCAGCACGAAGTTCGTATACGGGCGCGGCCGCCACGACAGCCTCGTCCCCTTGCTGCCCTGGCTTCTGCTGGTGCTGGCGATCCAGCTGCTCGTCCTGTCGCGTTGGTTTGTGCCGATGGCAGCGGTGGAAACCGTCGTCGTCGCCGCCTTGCATTCCTACGTGCACAGCCAGTTTCACCTTGCCGCCAGCCCTTTGGACGGGCTCGCTTGGTTCCGGCGCGGTCAAGCCAGGCACGACATCCATCACGACGAGGATCTGAATTTCATGGTGCTGGATCATTTCTGGGACCGTGTGTTTCGCACCTACAAGGCCGCGCCCGCCGAAAACTAGAGCGGCAATCCATAGCGTTTTGTATTTCCGCCACCGTGCCGCTCGATGGCGCCGTTTCCCAGTAATGCGACACAAATCTTCCCGGAGGCTCACATGCTCAAATACAGGATGCTTACTTTGTTCGCCGCGCTCGCTTTCGCCGCGCCAGCCGCGGCACAGACGATTACCGTCAATTGCAACGCCGGCAAGACCATCGGCGCGGTGCTCGCCAAGAAGGAGCAGAAGGACAAGCCGCTCGTGCTCCACGTGCAGGGCACATGCATGGAGGACGTCACCATCGACCGCGACGACGTGACGATTGACGGCGCTGACGCAGCCACCATTCTCGGCAGCATCACGATCGACGGGGCGCGGCGCGTGAAGCTCAAGGGGCTCACCGTCACTTCGACAAGCGGCCACGGCGTCCTGGTGACGGACGCCGGCTCGGCGACAATCCAGAACTGCCAGATCGTCAACA
>CAZIVY010000360.1:0-5993 GCA_964542505.1 uncultured Rhodospirillaceae bacterium | reverse complement strand
GCGCTCGCGCTCGATGTCCATGGAATCGAGGACCTGGGCGGTCATTTCGCGCTTTTCCAGCCCGCCGCACGCCTCGATCAGGCGGTCGGCGAGCGTCGACTTGCCGTGGTCGATGTGCGCGATGATGGCGAAATTGCGGATAAGCGCCAAATCTTTCATGGCCGGCGCCTTGTAGCATCGACGCCCACGCGCCGCAATGAGCGTGCAGGAAGGGGCCATGCGCAATGGCCGCCGCGAGAGTTGCAGACAACGCGCCGTGGTTTTCCTATACATAACGCAGCATTGGCGCCGGTGGCCGGCGCCCGCCAATTGCGGTTGTCGATACCCTGATCGCCCCGAATTCCAATTTACGGCCCCCTGCCATCGACCCGTGGCTACGCGTCTCGGTGGTCACGGTCACCCATTGGAGCCAGGCTGTCATCGGCGAATGCCTGGCGGCGCTTGGGCCGGCCGCCGAGGTGATCGTGGTCGATAACGCGAGCGGGGACGCCACTCTCGACATCGTCGGCCGCGTCCGTCCCGGCGCGCGCATGCTGCGTAACGCCGTCGGCGTCGGTTTCGGCAACGGGGCCAATCGCGGCCTTGCCGGCGCGGAGCGCGAATTCGTCCTGCTGATCAATCCCGACGCCACCCTGCGGGAAGGCGCGTTGGGCCGCCTGGTCGCCGCCGCCGACGCCTATCCGGAGGCGGCGATTGTCGGTCCGCGGATGCTTTCACCCGCCGGCGAACCCGTTCCAAGCCACGACGCCGGCTTGTTCGCCCGCCGCCGGTTGCCGTCACGGCGGACGGACCCCCTGGCGGAGGGCGACATATGCGCCGATTATCTTTCGGGCGCGGCGCTGTTGATCCGGCGGCGCGCGCTCGACGCCGTGGGGGTCTTCGACAGCCGCATTTTTCTCTACTATGAGGACGACGATCTCTGCCTGCGGCTGCGCCGCGCCGGTTGGTCGCTGGTGCTGGCGTCGGACGCCCAGGTCGAGCATGTCGGCGGCGGCTCGATCCGGGCCGGCTGGGACAAGCACTGGGAGAAGTTCTGGCACATGAGCTGGTCGCGGCTCTACATCGAGGAAAAATATCTCGGACGGTGGGCGATGCTTGGCGTCGCGCTGCCGGCGCTGGCGCGCTTCGCGATCAAGTCGGTCCTCTACGCGCTCACGTTCAACCGGGGCAAACTGGTTCGCGATGCCGCGCGCTTCTGTGGCACCGCGGCCTACCTGCTCGGCGTACCCGCCATGTCCGCCCCGGCGCGGCCATGAAGGCGGTCATCCTCGCCGGTGGGCGCGGCTCGCGAATCGCCGAGGAAAGCGACATCCGGCCCAAGCCGATGATCGAGATCGGAGGGCGCCCGATCCTCTGGCACATCATGAAAATCTACGCCGCGCACGGGATCGCCGACTTCATCGTCTGTCTCGGCTATCGCGGCTACATGATCAAGGAGTTCTTCGCCAACTACGTGCTGCACGCCGCCGACGTGACGATCGACATCGCCGCCAACCGCATCGACTACCATGGCGGCGCGGCCGATCCCTGGCGCGTGACCTTGGTCGACACCGGCGCCGACACCCAGACCGGCGGGCGGTTGCGCCGCATCCGCCGATGGGTCGAGGGCGACGACGCCTGTTGCGTCACCTATGGCGACGGCCTCGCCGACATCGACGTCGCCGCCGAAATCGCCTTTCATCGCGCCCACGGAAAGCTCGCCACCATGTGCGCCGTGCGCCCCCCTGGCCGCTTTGGCGCGGCGACCCTCGCCGGTGACCGGATCACCGGCTTCACCGAGAAGCCGCGTGGCGACGGGGGACTGATCAACGGCGGGTTCTTCGTGCTGTCGCCGCGGGTGCTTGATCGCATCGAGGGCGATGACACGGTCTGGGAGAGAGGCCCGTTGGAGGGCCTGGCCGCGGATGGCGAGTTGCGGGCCTGGCGCCACGACGGCTTCTGGCAACCCATGGACACGCTGCGCGAGAAGCAGCAACTCGAGGCGCTGTGGGCCAGCGGCAAGGCGCCATGGAAGACGTGGTGATCGATCGCGGCTTCTGGCGGGGCCGGCACGTCCTGGTCACCGGCCACACCGGATTCAAGGGAGCGTGGCTCGCGCGCTGGCTTGGCCGGCTCGGCGCCAAGGTGCACGCCCTGGCGCTGGCGCCGGCGACCGCGCCGAACCTGCACGCGCTGTTGGCGCCGTCGGCCGCGATCCAATCCCATTTTGTCGATATCCGCGAGCGCAACGCGTTGGCGCGGGTCATTGCGGAGGCAGCGCCGGAAGTGGTCTTCCATCTGGCGGCGCAATCGCTGGTGCCGGTGGGGTATCGCGCGCCGGTTGAGACCTTCGACACCAATGTTCTTGGCACCCTTCACGTCCTTGCCGCCGTCGCCAAGGCGCCCGCGCCGCGCGCCGTGCTGGTGGCGACGTCCGACAAGGTCTATGCCAATACCGATTCCGGACGGGCCTTCATCGAAACCGACCGACTTGGCGGCGACGATCCCTACTCCGCCTCCAAGGCCGCCTGCGAGCTGGCCGTGGCCGCATGGCGGTCGAGCGCCGCCGCAGGCCCGTCCATCGCCACCGCGCGCGCCGGTAACGTCATCGGGGGCGGCGACTGGGCGAGCGACCGGCTGGTGCCCGACCTGGTGCGTGCACTCGCGGCAGGCGCGCCGCTGGTCATGCGCCGAGCGACGGCGACCCGGCCGTGGCAGCATGTCCTCGACCCGCTGGCCGGCTATCTTGCCTACGCCCAGCGCCTGGCGGCGGGGGAGCGGCAACCGCCGGCGCTCAATTTCGGCCCGCCGCCGGAGGTGACGTGCGATGTGGCCAGGCTGGTGGAACGGCTGTGCGAAAGCCTTGGCCGCCGGCCATCGATCGTTCACGCCGGCGGCGGAGGGATGGCGGAAAAGCGCGTCCTGGCGCTCGATTCGTCCTTGGCGCGGCAAACGCTCGGCTGGCGGGCCCGGCTCGATCTTGAAACCACGCTCGCGTGGACCGGGGAATGGTATGCCGCCCATGCCGCAGGGGCCGATGTCGCCCGGCTGACCGACGCGCAGATCGAGCGCTACGAGGCCTTGGTGTGAGCGCGCCTGCCCGCTGCCGTTTCTGCCAGGCTACGCTAACGCGCACCTTTATCGATCTTGGCCCGCAACCGCTTGCCAACAGCTATCTGACGGCCCGCGACTTGGTACGGCCCGAGCCGCGTTTCCCGCTCCACGCCCGTGTCTGCGATTCCTGCCTGCTGGTGCAGGTCGACGACGCCGTGCCCCCCGAGGCCATTTTTTCCGACTATGCGTATTTCTCGTCCTACGCCGCCGGCTGGGTTGAACATGCGCGCCGCTACGCCGAAATGGCCCGCCGACGGTTCGGTCTCGGACCGACGTCGAAAGTCGTGGAAGTCGCCAGCAATGACGGCTATCTGCTGCAACATTTCGCCGCGCTTGGCGTGCCCGTGCTTGGCGTCGAACCGGCCGCCAACGTCGCCCGAGCGGCGATCGCCAAGGGCGTCCGCAGCGAGATCGCTTTCTTCGGTCGCGCCACGGCGGAGCGCCTGACCGCCGCTGGCGAGAACGCGGATCTCATCGTCGCCAACAACGTTCTGGCGCATGTGCCCGACGTGAACGACTTCGTCGCCGGTCTCAAATTTCTGTTGCGGCCAAATGGCGTCATCACCATCGAGTTTCCGCATCTGTTGCGCCTGATCGAGCAGGTTCAGTTCGACACCATCTATCATGAGCATTTCTCGTACTTCTCGCTTCTCGTCGCCGAACGGGTGCTGGAACGGCATGGGCTGAAGGTTTTCGACGTCGAGGAACCACCCACCCACGGCGGATCGTTGCGCTTGTTTGTCGCCCATGCGGACCGCGCGCCGGCCACGGGCCCGGGGTTGGCCTCGGTACGCGCGGCGGAAGCGGCGGCGCGATTGGAGCGCGCCGAGAGCTATGCCGGTTTCCGGCCGCGCGTGGATAGCGTGCGCCGCGAGTTGGTCGGCTTCCTCGATCGAGCGATCGCGGACCGGCGCACGGTCGCCGCCTATGGCGCCGCGGCAAAGGGAAACACGATGCTCAATTTCTGCGCCGTGGGGCCGGAGCGCATCGCCTATGTGGTGGATCGCAATCCCCACAAGCAGGGCCGCTATCTGCCAGGATCGCACATCCCGATCCACGCCCCCGACATGGTGTTCCAGACGCGGCCCGATTACGTCTTGATCTTGCCGTGGAATCTCGCCGGCGAAATCAGCCGCCAGATGGCGGGCATCGCCGACTGGGGTGGGCGCTTCGCAACCGCCATTCCATCGCTAAAATTGTTCGCGCCGGGCGAAGCATGAGCGGATTGCTGATCGAGAAGACGCCGATTCCAGGCCTTGTCGTGCTGTCGCCGAAGGCGCATCGCGACGAACGCGGCGGCTTCGCCCGGCTGTTCGATCGCGACACGCTGGCGCAAGCTGGAATTGCGTTTTCGCCCGAACAGACGGGTTTCGGCACCAACCGCCGGCGTGGAACACTACGGGGACTGCATTACCAGGAGGCGCCCGCGGCGGAGACCAAGATCGTGCACTGCGTCGCCGGCTCGATCTACGACGTCGCCGTCGATTTGCGGCGCGATTCGCCGACGTTTCGGCGTTGGCAAGCGGTGGAGCTTTCGGCTATGAACGGCCAAGGGCTGCTGATCCCGAAGGGCTGTGCGCACGGGTTTCTTACCCTCGCCGACGAGAGCGCGGTGCTCTACCAGATCGACACGCGCTACGACGCCGAACGGGCGCGGGGCGTGCGTTGGGACGACCCGGCTTTCGCGATCGAATGGCCGTTTCCGCCGCAGGTCATCGCCGAGCGCGATGCCGGCTGGGCGGATTTCGCAACATGATCGCGGCATGGAGTACAGTTTTGGTGACCGGAGGTTCCGGTCTGATTGGGCGGCACGCGTTGCCGGCGCTGACCGCGCTCGGCCTGCGCGTAACGACGGTGGCGCGCAACGATGCCGATATCGTCTGCGACTTGCTGGACCCGGCGCAGCGCG
The DNA here is from genome assembly GCA_964542505.1 of uncultured Rhodospirillaceae bacterium. Classification (GTDB taxonomy): domain Bacteria; phylum Pseudomonadota; class Alphaproteobacteria; order Ferrovibrionales; family Ferrovibrionaceae; genus CAZIVY01. The sequence goes on along the minus strand of CAZIVY010000360.1, from coordinate 991 downwards.
CCGATTTGATGTCGCGGGTGCGTCCAGCCTCTTGGCTGCATCTCGCCTGGGAGACGAAGCACGGACAATTCTGGTCGGCGCCCAGCAACCTCGACTGGCTCGCGGCGAGCGCCGACCTGCTCCGCCGGTTTGCCGACGCCGGCGGCCGCCGGGTAGTGATGGCCGGAACCTGCGCCGAGTACGACTGGAGCCGTGCCGATGGCGGGCCGTTGTCCGAGGATGCGCCATTGAAGCCGGCGACGCTTTACGGCAGCGCCAAATTGGCGCTGGCCACAGCGCTTGCCGGCTTCGCCGCCACGGCAGGGATATCTTTTGCCTGGGGGCGCGTGTTCCTCCTGATCGGCGACGGCGAGCACCGCGACCGCCTTGTCCCCTCGCTGGCCCGCGCGCTCCTCGCCGGCGAGCCGGCACCCTTTGGCGATGGCGGGAACGCGCGCGATTTTCTCGATTCGCGCGATGCGGGCGCGGCGTTTGCGGCGCTGCTGGCAGGCGATACGCAAGGCGCCGTCAACATCGCCAGCGGCACGGCGGTCGCGGTCGTCGAGGTGGCCGCGACCCTCGCCATGCTCGCGGGAAGAAGCGATCTGCTCCGGCCCGACGCCTTGCCCCCGCGCGCCGATGAACCGCGCCTGCTTGTCGCCGACACCCGCCGCCTGAAAAATGAGGTCGGTTTCAGGGCCAAGTTTACGCTTGAGCATTCGCTTGCCGACGCTCTGGCCTACTGGCGCGGCGCAACGGACACTGGGGGGCGCTGATGCGCTGGTTGCGGCGCCTATTTGGCCCTCGCCGCCCGCGCTGGCCCGAACACGTCACCATCGGACGGCGGACCTATGGGCTGTCGCCACGCAGTTTCGTACGGCCAAGCGCGGCCGCCCCGATCACCATCGGCAACTTCTGCTCGTTCGCGCCCGACGTGCTGATCTTCGGCCAAGCCGACCATCCGACCGGCCTGGTTTCCACCTATCCATTCCGTACCCTCATGCTCGATCCC
>CAZIVY010000359.1:0-3449 GCA_964542505.1 uncultured Rhodospirillaceae bacterium | reverse complement strand
GGGTACCGCCAGCATCGACGAAATCGTCGAGAACAATCTGCCGAAGCGGGCACTTGAGATAGGCGGCCACTGGCAAGGCAATCTCAAGGCGCTGCAACAGCGCTACGATATCATCGGCGACATCCGCGGCCGCGGTCTTATGCAAGGCATCGAGCTGGTGATCGATCGCCACACCAAGGAGCCGGCGACGCGGATCGCGGCCGACATTTACCGCTATGGACTCGCCAACGGGCTGATGTTCTCGGTGCGGGGCAAGTTCAAGAACGTGCTGCGCTTCGTGCCGCCGTTCACGACCACCTCCGCTCAGCTCGACAAGGCCACGGAAATTCTCGAGGCAGGCATGCGTAAGGCCATCGGCTGAACCTGGGGCCGAATCCAAACCGGCGCGGAACGGCCCGCGGCGCCGGTAGCGGCAATCCCGATCGCTTTGGCTCGGGCACAAGGGTCGTAATCGTGGAGGAGGGAAATCATGGATCGGCGAAAGATGCTGACGGCAATCGGTGGGATCGGAGCGGGAGCAGGCGTCATGGCGCTCGCCGCCGGCGCCTCAAAAGAGGCTCTGGCACAGGCTGCGTCCCAAGCTGGAATCAAGCGCATTCTTGACCGCGGCAAGCTGGTCGTGGGGGCGCGCTCGACCACCATCGGCTTCGGCTTCAAGGACGCCAAGGGTGAACTGGTCGGTTTCGATATCGATCTCGCCACCGCCATCGCCAAGGGGTTGCTTGGCGACGAGAAGAAGATCGAATTCGAGGTATTTCCAGGCGGCGCCGAGCGTGTCCCCGCGCTCGTTTCCGGCCGCGTCGACATCGTGATCAGCCAGTTCAGCATGTTCGAGTCCCGCGCCCAGGTGGTCGATTTCTCGCTGCCCTACTGCAACGCCGACTTCAGCGCCATCGTGCGCGCCAACTCACCCTACAAGAGGAACAAGGACCTCGGCGGCAAGGTGGTGACGACGCGGCAGGGCGACGAACTCAAGGCGCTCATCCTCGGCGCCATTCCCGACGCCAAGGTCGAGATGTACCCCAACTTCTCCGATGCATTCCTGGCTTTCCGCCAGGGCCGCGCCGAGGCCTTTTTCAACGATAGCGCGCCGGCGCGCTACATCATCCGCGAGTTCCCGGGCCAGTTCCGCGTCATTCTCGATCCCGAGGACCAGCTCGACGTCAACCAATTCTCCATCGGCATCAAGCAAGGCGAGCAGATCCTCCTCAACTACGTCAACTGGGCACTGGTCCGCATGCGGCTCGACGGCCGCTTGGCGACGATCCACAGAAAGTGGCTGGAAAGCACCGACCTCATCCCCTATTGGGCGCGTGCCCCGATCTGAGGCCGCACCAAGCCGGGCCGTCGTGCAATGGATGGCTACCATTTTCACTTCGGCCCGGTCTGGGCAGCGCTGCCCGATATCGCTACCGCGGCAGGCGTCGCGGCGCTGGTGGCGGTAACCAGTATCGGTTTGGCGTTCGTCATCGGAACCGTGGCCGCACTTTGTGCGGAGTATGGCGGTCGCAGGGCCAAGTTCTGGGTCGCGGTTTACGTCGAGGCCATGCGAAACAGTCCCAGCCTGGTGAAGATGTATTTCATCTTTTTCGGGCTGCCCACGCTCGGTCTCTATCCGGGACCGTTCTGGTCCGGCGTCGTGGCGCTGGCGCTGCACAATGGCAGTTATGCCACCGAAATCGTGCGCGGGGGCATCGCCGCCGTCAACCGCAACGAGGTACAGGCGGCGGTCAGCCTCGGCTTCGGATGGTTCCAGATACAACGCATCATTGTCTTGCCCCAGGCGCTGCGCTACTCGCTCCCCGCGCTCACCAACGTCGGGGTGGAGATGATCAAGGACACCTCGCTGACCGCGGCCCTCGCCGTGCAGGAGTTGTTCTACCTGATGACGGCGCTCGTCTCCTCGACCTTGCGGAGCTTCGAGATCCTGATCGTGTTCGCCGGCATCTACTTCGCCATGACGACCCTGCTCGCCGTTGCCATGAAGGCCGTCGAGCTCCGAGCGCCCTGGAAGTGACGTACGTGGATCGGATCGGTACCATTCTCGCGCTCCTGCCCCTGCTGTTGAAAGGCTTCGGGGTCACACTGCTCTTGGCGGCGTTGTCCATCGGCCTCGGCACGGCATTCGGTACCTTGCTCGGCTGCCTTTACGCATGGAGCGGTCGCGCCGTGCGTACCCTGCTGTTTCTCATCGTCACCGTCGTCCGCGGCGTGCCGCTGGTGGTCCAGGTGTTCGCCGTCTTCTTCGTGCTGCCGTCCTACGGCATCAAGCTGTCCGCCCTCACTTCGTCGGCGGCCGCGCTCTCGCTCTTCGCCAGCTTCACCATCATGGAGATCGTGCGTGGCGGCATCGAGTCGGTGCAGAAGGCGCAATTCCAGGCGGCCCTTTCGCTCGGTTTCTCGTATGTCGGCGCCATGCGTACGGTGGTCCTGCCGCAGGCGCTGAGGAGCATGACCCCCGCCTTGGTCAATCAGGCGGTGTTCATGGTCAAGGCCACCTCGGTCGTGTCTCTGTTCGGCGTCACCGAGTTCCTGTACGTGTCCAAGGAGCAGATCGAGCGCACGCTGATGAGCTTCGAGATCATGGCGATCGTCTGGATCGCCTATACCCTGGTCTGCTATCCGCTTGCCACGCTCGGTCGCCGCTTTGAGGTCCGTCTGCGCGCGCGCGGCCAATCGCCGATTGCGGTCGCCCGCGCATGATCGAGATCGCGGACTTGCGCAAGAGCTACGGCGACCGTCCCATCATCGATGGCGTGACGCTGTCGGTGCCCAAGGGCATGGTGTGCGGCGTGCTCGGACCCAGTGGCTCGGGCAAGAGCACGTTGCTTCGCTGCATCAACTTCCTCGAGACTTACGAGGCCGGCGAGATCCGCATCGACGGCGAGCTGGTCGGTTACGATATCGTCGACGGGCGGCGCATGTCGAAGTCCCGGCGCGAGATCGCCCGTATGCGCTCGCAATGCTGCATGGTGTTCCAGCAGTTCAATCTGTTCTCGCACATGACGGCGCTTGAAAACGTGGCGGTGGCCCCGGTGAAGGTCCGCGGTCTTGACCGCCGCATCGCGCTTGAGCAGGCGGCGGCGCTTCTCGAGAAGGTTGGCCTCTCGTCCCGCAAGGACGCCTATCCGGCGTTTCTGTCCGGCGGGGAGCAGCAGCGGGTGGCGATCGCCCGTGCGTTGACCATGGGGCCCAAGGTGCTTTTGCTTGACGAAGTGACAAGCGCCCTCGATCCCGAACGGGCAGCCGAGGTTCTGGACGTGATTGCCACGCTTGCCCGCGAGGGCATGACCATGATGATGGTCACCCACCAGATGCATTTCGCCCGCGAGGTGTGCCGCCACATCGTATTCATCGACAACGGCCGAATTGTCGAGGAAGGCGGCCCGGACATGCTGGCCAGTCCCGCGACCGACCGGCTGCGCTCTTTTCTTCGCTATTTGCGTCTC
>CAZIVY010000358.1:0-3574 GCA_964542505.1 uncultured Rhodospirillaceae bacterium | reverse complement strand
CGGCGCCGGCGCCGACACCGACATCGCGCGCATACACGCGACGCGGGCCGTTCTCCAATCTGGCGACATCCTGGTGGCCGATGCCAACACCGGTTGGACCAAGCACGAGGCGGCGCGTGTCGTGGCCGCGGTCGCCAATGTCGACGTCTATATCGAGCAGCCCTGCCCCACCTATGAGGAGTGTCTTTCCATCCGGCGGCGCACCGCGCGCCCATTCGTCCTCGATGAAGTGATTTCCGATGCCCCGACGCTGTTGCGCGCGATCGCCGATGACGCGATGGACATCGTCAATCTCAAGATCTCAAAGGTTGGAGGCCTGACGAAAGCGCGCCTGATGCGCGATTTGTGTGTCGCATCCGGCATTCCCATGACCATCGAGGACACCTGGGGCGGCGACATCGTGACCGCCACGATCGCGCATCTGGCCCGATCCACGCCGGAGGAATTCTGCTTCTCGGCTACCGATTTCAACAGCTACGGGACCCTGTCGATCGCCGATGGAGCGCCGGTGCGCGTCGACGGATTCATGACCGCCTCCGATGCGCCTGGGCTCGGCGTTACGCCTCGCATGAAGGTATTGGGCGAACCGGTCGTCGTCATCCGCGGCTAGTGTTGTGGTTTCAACGCTTGATTCCCAATCAACGCATTGGAACCACAACACATCGTATTGGTTTTGCTGGTGTTACGACCTGACGGTTCGGGAACGAACCGTCAGAGTCGTAACACTACCGAGGCGCCGGTTGGCTTGCCTCGGCGCGGGCGACTGCCTAAGCTTGGCCGCAATCGCCAGAAACTCCAATCCGGGAGGTTGCCATGAAGCGCTTGTCGGCCGCCGTCGTTGCCGCCGCCGTTGCCGCCATGCTGTGGATCGGCGCGCCGCTCTCGGCGCAAGAGGCCTACCCGAACCGCGCCATCAGCCTGGTAATCCCCTTCCCGCCCGGCGGCGTCGCCGATCTGGTGGGGCGGCCCGTGGCCGCCGGCATGGAAAAAATCCTGAAGCAACCCGTCGTCCCCAACAACAAGGCGGGAGCGGGCGGCGCCGTGGGCATGTCCTTTGTCGCCAACGCCAAGCCCGACGGCTACACGCTGCTCATGTCCCTTTCCAGCATTTCCATCATCCCGGAAGCCGACAAGCTGTTCGACCGCCAGCCGGCCTACACCATGGACCAACTGGCGCCCATCGCGCTGATCGCCGCCGATCCCACCATCCTGGTGGTCCCCGCCGACAGCCCGTGGAAGTCGGTCGCCGATTTCGTCGCCGACGCCAAGAAGCGGCCGGGCGAGATCGCCTTCTCCTCCTCCGGCGTTTACGGCACCCTGCACATGGCGACCGAGATGTTCGCCCATGCCGCCGGCATCAAGCTGAAGCACGTGCCCTTCAATGGCGCCGGCCCGGCGCTCACGGCCATCCTCGGCGGCCACGTCCAGGCCCTGGCCTCGGGGCCGAACGTGGTCATCCCTCATGTCAAGGGCGGCAAGCTGCGCGCCTTGGCCGGCTGGGGCGCGACCCGCGTCGCCTCTATGCCGGACGTGCCGACCTTCATCGAGCTCGGCTACAAGGAGGTGGAGTTCTACATCTGGGCCGGCCTGTTCGCGCCCCGCGGCACGCCGGCGCCGGTTCTGGCGGCGCTGCGCCAGGCGGCGGGGAAGACGGTCGCCGACGCCGAGTTCATCGCGGCCATGACCAAGATGGAAACCCCGATCAGCTATCTCGACGCGCCGGAGTTCCAAAAATTCTGGGACAACGACGCCCAGCGCCTGGCGGTGGCGGTGCGCAAGATCGGCAAGGTGGAAGAAAAGACGCAGTAGCGCCGCCGAACGGGGGCGACCTTATTGGCCGGCCCCATGCGCGCCGATCGTCTGGCTGGCGCGGCGATCATGCTGTTCGCGGCCTTCGCCCTCTGGGAAGACCGGGTGCTGCCGCTGGGCACCCTGGCCGCGCCTGGCGCGGGAATGTTTCCCCTCGCGCTGGCGCTGGCCCTGGCGGGATTTGGCGTTCTCGTTTTTGCCGGCGGCGGCGGCGAGGCGTTGAGCTTCGACCGCCGCGAGATCGGGCGCGCCGCTTCCATATTGGGCGCCTGCGCCTTCGCCGCCCTGCTGCTGGAGCGCCTGGGCTACCGGCTGACCATGGCGGCGGTGCTGATTTTTCTGCTGGCCGTCGTGGAACGGCGGCGGCCCTGGCCGGCGCTCGCGGTGGCCTTGGCGCTGGCGGCAAGTTCCCATTACCTCTTCGCCGGCTTGCTGCGCGTGCCGCTCCCGCGCGGACCCTTCGGAATCTAGGCCGGTCAGGTGCTCGAGGCGCTCGCCTCCGGTTTCGCGCTGGCGCTGTCGCCGCCGGTGCTGGGCTACGCGGTGCTGGGCTGCGTCATCGGCACCGTGGTGGGGATGCTGCCGGGCCTGGGGCCGCTGGCCGGCATCAGCCTGTTGCTGCCGGTGAGCTTCGGCCTCAACCCCACCACCGCCATCGTGCTGCTGGCCGGCATCTACTACGGCGCCATGTACGGCGGTTCCACCACCTCGATCCTCATGCGCATTCCCGGCGAGGCAGCCTCGGTGATCACCTGCATCGACGGCTATGAAATGACCCGGCAGGGGCGCGCCGGCCCGGCGCTGGCCATCGCCGCCATCGGCTCGTTCGTCGCCGGCACGGCGAGCCTGGTGGCGCTGATGCTGCTGGCGCCGCCGCTGGCGGCATTTGCGCTCAAGTTTGGCCCGCCCGAATATTTCGCCCTCCTCGCCCTCGGCCTCCTGGTGCTCGGCCACATGAGCGGCGGACCGCCGGTCAAGGCGCTGGCCATGGCGGCATTGGGCCTTCTTCTCGGCACCATCGGCATCGACGCCATGAGCGGCTTTTTGCGCTTCCATTATGGCCTGATGGAATTGGGCGACGGAATTGGCGTGGTGCCGGTGGCGGTGGGACTGTTCGGTCTCTCCGAAATCCTGCTCGCCAGATCGCAATCGGATGCGCCGGTGGTGCGAACACCGCGGCTAAGCCAACTCCTGCCCACGCGTGACGACCTGCGCCAGGCGGCAGGTCCGATCGGGCGGGGAACCGTGCTCGGCTTCCTTATCGGCATTGTCCCCGGATCGGCGCATATCGTGTCGTCCTTCGCCTCCTACGCGTTGGAGCGCCGCCTTTCCAAGCATCCGGAGAGTTTCGGCAAGGGCGCCATCGCCGGCGTCGCCGGGCCGGAATCGGCCAACAACGCCGCCGCCTGCGGCGCCTTCGTGCCCATGCTGGCCTTGGGCGTGCCCTCGGGTCCCATTCCAGCGGTGATGCTGGCGGCGCTGATGGTGCACGGCGTCGCCGCCGGACCGCTGTTGATTCAACAGCAGCCGGAACTGTTCTGGGGCTTCATCGCCAGCATGTACGTGGGCAACGTCGTATTGCTGGCCCTGAACCTGCCGCTGGTGGGATTGTTTGTGCAGATTTTGCGCCTGCCCACCGCCTACCTTTATCCCGCCATCGTGGCCTTCTGCGTGCTCGGCGTCTATGCGGTGAACCAGAGCGCGGTCGATGTGGGGCTGATGACCGCCATGGGGGCCTTGGGCTTCGGCTTGCGCAAGCTCGGCT
>CAZIVY010000357.1:0-1893 GCA_964542505.1 uncultured Rhodospirillaceae bacterium | reverse complement strand
CAGTATGTCGTCGTTCCCGGGGACACCCTGTGGGGCATTTCGGGGCGCTTTCTCAAGGATGTCTGGAAATGGCCCGAGGTCTGGCGGATGAATCAGGAACAACTCCGGAATCCCCACCGCATTTACCCCGGCGATGTGATCGTTCTGGATCGCACGGGCGCCGAAGTCCGGTTGCGACTGCTGAAGGCAGATGATCCGGCGGCCGCTGCTGCTGCGGCTGCCACCGGCGCTGCCGCGCCACCGGCCGTGCCCCCGCGCGACACCGTGAAACTCTCGCCCAGAACGCGGGCCGAGCCGCTCGCGGACAAGGCCATTCCCGCGATTCCACCGTCGGTGATCGAGCCCTTCCTGTCCCGGCCGCTGGTGGTCGGTCGCGACGAACTCGACAGCGCGCCCTTCGTTCTCGCCACCCAGGAAAACCGCGTCGCCATCGGAGCCGGCAATGTTGTGTACGCCGAGGGACTCGACTCTGAGAAGGGCCTCGACTGGCAGCTCTTCCGCCGTGGCGATGCCCTCATCGACCCCGATACCGATCAAACGCTCGGCTACCAGGCAACTTATCTCGGCGAAGCGCGGGTGATCCGGCGCGGCAATCCGGCCACTCTCGAAGTCACCAGGTCTGCGCAGGAGATCTACGCCGGAGACCGCCTGCTGCCCGCCGCGAAGGAAAGGCCGACATTCGCCTACGTGCCGCGCGCGCCCGGGAAACAGGTGCGGGGGCGCGGCTCGGCGGCCAATTCGGCGGTGTGCTACTGCCTCGGCGTCACCGCCGTCGACCCGGCGCGCATCGACCTGCTGTTCGAGCGCTTCGTTTCCGCCGAAAGGCGCGAGCCGCCCGACATCGACGTCGATTTCGAGCACGAGCGGCGCGAGGAAGTGATCCAGTACATCTACGCCAAATACGGCCGCGACCGCGCCGGCATCGCCGCCACGGTGATCCGTTACCGCCCGAAAAGCGCCATCCGCGACGTGGGCAAGGCGCTGGGCCTTTCGCTCGACGCCATCGCGGCGCTGTCGCGCGCCATCTGGGGCTGGGACGGCGACAGCCTGACCGACGGCGCGGTGCGCGATTCCGGCCTCGACCCGCGCGAGCCGAACCTGGCCCGCGCGCTGGCGCTCGCGCGGGAGCTGATCGGCTTCCCCCGCCATCTGTCGCAGCATGTGGGCGGCTTCGTCATCACCCGCGGGCCGTTGTGCGAATCCGTCCCCATCGAAAACGCCGCCATGCCCGGGCGCACCTTCATCGAATGGGACAAGGACGACCTCGACGCGCTGGGCATGCTGAAGATCGACGTGCTGGCGCTGGGCATGCTGACCTGCATCGCCAAAAGCCTGGCGCTCATCGCCCGCCATCACGGCCGCGCCATCGGCCTGGCCACGGTGCCGGCCGAGGACGCGGCGGTTTACGACATGCTGTGCCGGGCGGACGCGGTGGGCGTCTTCCAGGTGGAAAGCCGGGCGCAGATGAGCATGTTGCCGCGCCTTCGCCCGCGCTGCTTCTACGACCTGGTGATCGAGGTGGCGATCGTGCGTCCGGGGCCGATCCAGGGCGACATGGTGCATCCCTATCTGCGCCGCCGGCGGGGCGAGGAAGCGGTGAGCTTCCCCTCGCCGGAACTGGAGCAGGTGCTGGGCAAGACGCTGGGGGTGCCGCTGTTCCAGGAGCAGGCGATGCACATCGCCATCGTCGCCGCCGGCTTCACGCCGGGCGAGGCCGATGGCTTGCGCCGCGCCATGGCCACCTTCCGCCGTGTCGGCACCATCGGCAGCTTCCGCCGCAAGCTGATCGAGGGCATGCTGGCGCGCGGCTACGAACGCGGCTTCGCCGAGCGCTGTTTCCAGCAGATCGAGGGCTTCGGCGAATACGGCTTCCCCGAAAGCCACGCCGCCAGC
>CAZIVY010000356.1:0-2170 GCA_964542505.1 uncultured Rhodospirillaceae bacterium | reverse complement strand
CCACTGGATGGCCTGCGGCATGAGAATTCTTTGCCTTGCCGGTTTGCTGGCTTTCGCCACGCCCGCCGCCGCCGCTCCCTTGAGCGACATCGACCGCGCCGACGTGGCGCGCGCCGAGGCTGTTCTCAACGACATGAAGACGCTGACCGCCAAGTTCGTCCAGGTGGCGCCCGACGGGGCCTTGAGCGAGGGCCGCATGTGGTTGAGCCGCCCTGGGCGCATGCGCTTCGAATACGCGCCGCCGACACCCATCCTGGTGGTGGCGGACGGGATTTTCATCGTCTATCACGACATGGAACTGGGCCAGGTCGACCGCGTGCCCATCGACGCCACGCCGCTTTCGGTGCTTCTGGCGGAGGACGTGAAATTCTCCGACGCGGTGACGGTGCGGGCGGTCAAACGCGGCCCCGGCACGCTCCGCATCTCCCTTTTCGCCACCAAGCGCCCGGAGGACGGCGAGATCGTCCTCGTCTTCGGCGACAAGCCGCTGCAATTGCGCCAATGGCAAGTGGTGGACGCGCGCGGCACCGTCACCACGGTGACCCTTAGCCAACTGGAATTTAACCTGCCGCTGGTAAACCGGCTGTTCGTGATCACCGACCCGACGCCAAAAGGGAAATAGCCTTGATGCCCGGAATCAGAAATGCGTGACGCACTCCCCACCCTTACCCTTCCCCACAAGGGGGGAGGGAATGTTGATGTCGCGTCAAATACTTCTCCCTCCCCCTCGACGGGGGAGGGCCGGGGTGGGAGTGACTCACCTAATTGCGAAAGTCCGAGCTAACGGGCATGAGCAAGCGCTCCCCTCTCCCCCTTGTGGGCGTTTCCGCCTGCGTCAAGCTGATCGACGGATTTCCCTTTCACGCCGTGCAGCAGAAATATCTCGACGCCGTGGTCGTCGGCGCCGGCGCCCAGCCGGTCATCATGCCGGCGCTGGACGGATCCGATATCGACGCGCTCCTGGCCGGGCTCGACGGCATCATGCTCACCGGCAGCCCCTCGAACGTGGAGCCTTCCCGCTATGGCGGACCGCCCGCCCGGCCAGGCGTGCCCCACGACATTCAGCGCGACGCGCTGACCCTGCCGCTTATCCGCCGCGCCATCGACGCCGGCCTGCCCTTATTGGCCATTTGCCGCGGCTTCGAGGAATTGAACGTGGCCTTTGGCGGCACGCTCCACCAGCATTTGGAAGAACTGCCGGGGCGGATCGACCACCGCGCCAACCGGAAACTGAGCCGCGACGAGCAATACAGCCCCCGACATCCGGTGTCGCTCGCCGCCGGCGGCATGCTGGCGCGCCTGGCTGGAACCGGGCAGGAAGTGGTCAATTCCCTCCACGGCCAAGGCATCGACCGCCTGGGTCAGGGCTTGGTGGTGGAAGCCACCGCCCCCGACGGCACCATCGAGGCGGTGCGGGTTGCGGCGGCGCGCAACTTTGCCCTTGGCGTGCAGTGGCACGCGGAGTGGAAAGTGAAAGAGGTTCCCCTATCGGCGGCGATATTCGCTGCCTTCGGCGAGGCGGTGCGAAGCCGCGCCGCGCACAAGGAGCGCATCAAAGCCTGACGCCGGCCTTGCCTACTCCGCCGAAGCAGCCGCTTCGGCTGCAAAGGCTGGACGAGACGCCACCCTTCGACAAACTCAGGGTGGCCCTTGGGCCGAACGGGCCTAATAAAACCCGTTCGTGGTGAGGGCTTGCCCGGCTCAAACCGCGAAGCGGTTTGAATGGAGCCGGGCAAGCGTCTCGAACCACGAACCGCGCGATCCAGACTGAACCGAACACCGGCCTACGGCTTGAGGTAGGTGTAGCCCTTTTGCTGCAAGTACGAGAGTTCCGCCACCCCCGACGGCACGATGTCCTGTTCGAAGACCTCGAACAGGTCCTTCTCGGCGTCGATCTTGCGGTCGGTCAAGGTGTTCTTGCAGACCAGGAATTCCACGTTGTCGGCCTTGAGCGCCACGACCGCGCCCTTGAGCTGGTCGTTGGTCTTGGCCGCTTTCAGGATGTTCACCCCGTCGCCGTGCAGCACGATCTTGGCGTCCAGGTTCTTCACCCCCACCGCGCTCAAGTGATTGCGCATGTTGCGCAACGCGACGACATAGGCCCGGTCGTTCTCGCCCCCGGCGTAATTCAGGTGATAGACGACCTTTTGCTTGCCGTAGCGGTCCTGCG
>CAZIVY010000355.1:0-3970 GCA_964542505.1 uncultured Rhodospirillaceae bacterium | reverse complement strand
GTTCATCAAGGCGCGGACATGGGCGCGCGACGACGAGGCCAGCGCCGCCAGGTTGTAACCGCCCTCGAGGCTGGAGACGAGCCGGCCCTTGGCGTGGCGCGCGGCCACTCCCATCAGCTTTTCCGTCACCCATTGGTAGTCGGCGTCGGTGAAATAGAGCTGCGCCAAGGGGTCGTCCGCATGGGCGTCGAAGCCGGCGGAGACGAGGACGAATTCGGGCCGGAATTCATCCAGCGCCGGCAGCATCTCCTTCTGGACGACGGCGCGAAAGTCGGCCGAACCGGCCATGGGCGCCAGGGGCATGTTCAAGATGTTGCCTAGCCCCCGTTCCTCGCGCGATCCGGTGCCGGGATAAAGCGGCCATTGGTGGGTGGAGGCATAGAAAAGATCGGCATCGGCCTCGAACATGGCCTGGGTGCCGTTTCCGTGATGAACGTCGAAATCGACCACCGCCACGCGCTTCAGGCCGTGGGCGGCGCGGGCGTGGAAGGCGCCCACGCCCACGCTGTTGAACAGGCAGAAACCCATGGCCCGCGCGGGTTCGGCGTGATGGCCCGGCGGCCGCACGGCGCAGAAGGCGTTCCTGATCTCGCTCCGCATGACCGCGTCCACCGCGGCACACACGGCGCCGGCGGCGCGCAACGCCGCCTCGCCGGAAGCGGGCGACATCGCGGTATCGGGATCGATATGCACCGTGCCTTTCGCCGGTACGCTGTTCAAGACCCAGTCGACGAAGGGCCGCGGATGGGCCAGCGCCAGTTGGTCACGGGTCGCCGCCGGCGCCTGGCGCCGGTCCAGAAGGGCGAATTCCTCCGCCTCCAAGGCGTGCAGCACCGCCCGCAGGCGGTCCGGGCTTTCGGGATGGCCGCGGCCGGGATCGTGCGCCAGGCAGGCCGGATGGGTGAACAACGCCGTGGACATCGCGCCTCCTTTTTTTGGCGGTTGCCGCGCGCGGGCGGCGGCCAATCTTGTGGCGCATTCTAGTTCCAACGCCCTTGCCCGGCGAGGGGGCGCGCGGTGCGGGCTATCCGTTTCCCTTGCGGGCGGTGTCGGTGCTAATCTTAACTTTTGGCGGTTTTTGACCCGTGGCCTGTTGGCCCGGACGGGAATTCATGCGCAGCGCGACGATCGCCACCCTGGGTATCTTCATTAGCGGCCTGGGCGCCGCCGGGTGGTATTTCAAGGACCGGTTGATCGGCGGGAACGCGCTCCAGGCGCGGCCGCCCTCGGCCGGCCAGGCGGAGCGGACCGTGCCGGTGGAACTGGCCGCCGCGCGGTCGGCGGAGGTGTCGGCCACGGTGGAAATGGTCGGCACCGCGCGCGCCAACGAGGCGGTGACCATCACCGCCAAAACCAGCGGCTTCGTCACCAAGATCGGCTTTCAGGAAGGGCAGAAAGTGGCGTCGGGGACGGTGCTGATGGAACTCGACCCCGCCGAGATGGACGCGAAGTTCGCCGAATTGAAGGCGGCGCGCGACAATGCCCGGCAGAACCTGGCCCGCGCCAAGGCGCTGCTCGAATCGCGCACCATGGCGGTGGCCAGGGTGGAGGATCTGGAAGCCCAACTGAACATCGCCGAAGCGCGGCTCCGGGTCGAACAGGCGAAGCTCGGCGACCTCACCATTCGGGCGCCCTTCGCCGGACGGCTGGGCCTGCGCCAGGTCAGCCTGGGGGCGCTGGTCAAACCCGGCGACCCGATCACCACGCTCGACGACGCCTCGACCATCAAGCTCGAATTCGAGGTGCCGGAAACCGCGTTGTCGGGCCTCCAGCGCGGGGCGAAAGTGACCGCGGTCAGCCGGGCGATACCCGGCCGCACCTTCGAGGGCCAGGTGAGCGTCGTCGACTCGCGCGTCGATCCGGTGACCCGCACCGTGCAGGCGCGCGCCGCCATCGCCAACGCCGACGAGGCGCTCAAGCCCGGCATGTTCATGACCGTCAACCTGATCGTGGGACGCCGCCCGGCGGCGGTGGTCATCCCGGAAGAGGCGGTGCAAATTTTCGCCGGCCAGACCTATGTCTTCGTCGTCCGCGACCGGCGGGCGACGCGCACCCGGGTTGTTCTGGGGCAGCGCATGCCGGGATTGGTGGAAGTGCTCGAAGGCGTGGCCGCCGGCGCCGAGGTGGTGGTCGGCGGCCTGCAACATGTGCGCGACGGGTCGACGGTGGAGCCGGTCACCTTGCCGGCCCCCGGCGCCAAGCCCGCCGGCACGCCCACGGGTTGAGAGAGGCAAAAGCGCGCCATGATCCTGTCCGATGTCTCCGTGAAGAGGCCGGTGCTGACGACCGTGATGTCGCTGGTGCTGGTGATCTTCGGCATTTTCTCCTTCCGCGAACTGCCGGTGCGCGAATACCCGGATATCGATCCGCCGATCGTCTCGGTGTCCACCGTCTACCGGGGCGCCGCCGCCGACATCATCGAATCGCAGGTGACGCAGATCATCGAGGATTCCGTCGCCGGCATCGAGGGCATCAAGAGCATCGATTCGAGCAGCCGCGAGGAAAGCTCCTCGGTCAGCATCGAATTCGTCCTGAGCCGCAACATCGACAGCGCCGCCAACGACGTGCGCGACCGCGTCGCCCGCATCGCCAACCGCCTGCCCACCGAGGCCGATGCGCCCACCGTGGCCAAGACCGAGGCCGACGCTCGCCCGATCATGTGGATGACGCTGACCAGCGACCGCCTCAATGGCCTCGAGCTCACCGACTACGCCGAGCGTCATCTCGTGGACCGCCTGTCGACGGTGAACGGCGTCGCCTCGGTCAATATCGGTGGCGGACGCCGCTATTCCATGCGCGTCTTTATCGACCGGACGGCGCTGGCGGCGCGGCGGTTGACGGTGCAGGACGTGGAGGACGCGCTCCGGCGGCAGAACGTGGACCTGCCCTCGGGCCGCGTCGAGGGGCGGATGCGCGAGTTCGCCGTGCGCACCGATTCGGGACTGCGCACGCCGCAGGAGTTCCGCAACCTGGTGGTGCGCGAGTCCGAAGGTGTCCTTACCCGGCTGGGCGAGGTGGCGGACGTGCGTTTCGGGGCCGAGAACGAGCGCACCGAATTCCGCATCGACGGTCGCCAGGCGGTGGGCCTGGGCATCGTGCGCCAGTCGAAGGCCAACGCGCTCGAGGTGTCGCAAGGCGTGCGCGAAGCCATCGTCCGGCTCCGCGATACGCTGCCGCCGGGCGTCAAGCTCGACATGTCCTACGACAGCTCTTTGTTCATCGAACGCTCGATCATCGAGGTGTTCCACGCGCTCGGCATCGCGCTGGCGCTGGTTGTCGGGGTCATCTTTCTGTTCCTGCGTTCGTGGCGGGCGACGCTGATCCCGACGGTGGCGATCCCAGTGTCGGTGATCGCGACCTTCATGGTGCTGGCGGCGCTGGGCTATTCGGTCAACGTGCTGACCCTGCTGGCCATGGTGCTGGCCATAGGCCTGGTGGTGGACGACGCCATCGTGGTGCTGGAAAACGTCCACCGCCACGTCGAGGAAGGGCAACCGCCATTGCTTGCCGCCTTGCGCGGGGCGCGGCAAATCGGCTTCGCCGTCATCGCCACCACGGTGGTATTGGTGGCGGTGTTCGTGCCGCTAAGCATGCTCGGCGGCAATACCGGACGGCTGTTCCGCGAGTTCGGCATTTCGGTGGCGGCGGCGGTTCTGTTCTCGGGCTTCGTGGCGCTGACGCTGACGCCGATGATGTGCTCGAAGCTGCTGCGCAGCCACAGCGAGGAAGGCTGGTTCTATCGCCTCACCCAACCGGTTTTCGACGGCATGGAGAGCGGTTACCGCGCGCTGCTCCGCGGGTCGTTGAGAATTCCGCTGGCGATCGTTTTGCTGGCGGTGGGGGCGTCGGCGACGGCCTATGTATTGTTCCGCCAATTGCCGCGGGAATTCGCGCCCATCGAGGATCGCGGCATCATCTTCCTGCAAATCACGTCGCCGGAGGGCTCGAGCCTCGACTACATGCGCCGCAA
>CAZIVY010000354.1:0-1549 GCA_964542505.1 uncultured Rhodospirillaceae bacterium | reverse complement strand
CGACGCGGTGGCGTCGCTGATACGGGCCATGTAGAACTGCACGTTCATGTGGCCGAAATGATCGCATTCCCAAGCGGGAACGGCGCCGCGATAGGTTTCCACAGGTCCAGGCATGAGACGCGACAGGGACGAAGAAGCGGGGACCCACCTTTTAGCAGGGACGCCCCCGCGAGGTCGATAAGTAGCCGGTCAGTTTGCCCTCACGCTTCGACCCTCGCCGACTTCGGCGCCTCGACAGCATGAGGGCCTTTGTCTTGGCTTCACCCTAAACCTGTCGAAGGGGGAGGCCCCCGCGAGGTCGATGCCATCGCTTTTTTCCAGCCGCCGGCTAGGCTAGAGTTGGGTTTCATTCGATGCCCCTCCCTTCATCCGTAGTTGCCGGGCTTGACCCGGCGATCCACGGATCGTGGATGCCCGGATCAAGTCCGGGCATGACGACGGGAGGGAACGAGATGCCAGAGTCGGCGCGCGAGATTGCCCGCCCTGCCGGGAAAGAAGGAGATGCCGCCATGTCCCTCGACGAACTGACCGCCATGCTGCGCGACAAGGCGGCGGCCCATCCGCCGCTCGGCTACGCCGTCAAGTTCAACCTCGGCGGCGATGGCGTCATCCATCTCGACGGCACCGGCGCCCAGCCGGCGGTGACCAATGACGACAAGGAAGCCGATTGCACGATCACCATTTCGCTCGCCGATTGCGTCGCCATGACCGGCGGCGACCTCGACGCCACCACGGCGTTCATGATGGGCAAGCTGAAAATCGACGGCAGCATGGGCGTGGCGCTCAAGCTGCAAGGCATATTGGGCTGAGGTTGGCCCCCGGGCAGGGGGCCGAAGCGCGCCGATGGCGCGTGGCGGGGGCCTGCCAGGGTTTGCCGCGGCGGAAACCCAAACTGGGGCGAGGGCCGCGGCGCGGGCCTGATTTGCACTGGGCGGCTACCCCGCCGCCTTGGCCTTGCGCGCTTCGTATTTCTTGCGCTCTTCCTCCACCAGCTCCTTCTTCGACAGCTTGCCGATCATGGTCTTGGGCAAGGCGTCGCGAATTTCCATCGCCGCCGGCATCTCGTGCTTGCCAATCTTGTCCTTGAGGAAAACCTTGAGCTCGTCGAAGGTGAAGGGCTTGGCGCCGGGCTTCAGCTTGATGAAGGCCTTGGCGCTTTGCCCGCGATAGTCGTCGGGGATGCCGATCACCGTGACTTCCGACACCGAGGGGTGCTCGTAGACCGCGTCCTCGATGTTGCGCGGGTAGACGTTGAAGCCGCCGGAAAGAATCATGTCCTTCTTGCGGTCGACCAGGAAGACGAAGCCGTCCTCGTCCATATAGCCCACGTCGCCGCTGTGGAAGCGGCCGCCGGCAAAGGCCTCGGCGGTGGCCTCCGGCTTGTTCCAGTAGCCCTTCATGACGTTGGGGCCGCGAATGCAGATCTCGCCCTTTTGCCCCATGGGCAGCAGCTTTTGAGGGTCCTCCACGTCCACCACCTCGATGATCACGTTGGGCAGGGGCACGCCGCAACTGCCCTTCTTGCCGCCGCCTTCGATCGGGGTGGCGG
>CAZIVY010000353.1:0-6157 GCA_964542505.1 uncultured Rhodospirillaceae bacterium | reverse complement strand
GCACCCTCGGGCACCACCTCATACACCCCCGCCGGGCAATAGCGCTGCGCCGGCTCGTCGTAGAGCGGCAGGTTGTAGCGGATGGGCACGCCTGGGTTCTGGAGCCGCAAGTGGACCGGCTGGTCTTCCTCATGGTTGGTGTTGGACAGAAAGACCGAGGAGAGCTTGTCGAAACTGACCACGCCGTCGGGCTTCGGGTAGGCGATGGGACCGCATTCGCTGGCCGGGCGCAGGCATTCGTGGTCGGGCTTGGCGTGCTTCAGCGTCCAGGGGGCCAGGAAACCCAGGCCAAGATCGTTCAGCCACATGTGCATGCCGCCGTGGAGCGTCCCCAGCCACATCCCCCATTTCAGTCCCGGTTTGACGTTTCGCACCCGATGCAGGTCGCGGTAGATCCAGGATTTGCGGTAGGCCTCGGGATAGGCGGAAAGCTCGTCGGCGCCGCGCCCAGCGCGCAACGCGGCAAAAGCCGCCTCGGCCGCCAGCATGCCGCTTTTCATGGCGTTGTGGGTGCCCTTGATGCGCGGCACGTTGAGGAAACCGGCGGCGCAGCCGATCAGGGCGCCGCCCGGGAAGGCGAGCTTCGGCACCGATTGCAACCCGCCCTCGTTGAGCGCGCGGGCGCCGTAGGACAAGCGCTTGCCGCCCTCGAAAGTAGGCCGGATGGCCGGATGGGTCTTGAAGCGCTGGAATTCGTCGAAGGGCGACAGATAGGGGTTGTCGTAGCTGAGATGGACGACGAAGCCGACGGCGACCAACCGATCCTCCAGGTGATAAAGGAACGATCCGCCGCCGGTGCGCTTGTCCAGCGGCCAACCCTGGCTGTGGACCACCAGGCCGGGCTGGTGGCGCGCCGCGTCCACTTCCCACAACTCCTTCAAACCAATGCCGTATTTTTGCGTCTGCACGCCGGCGCGGAGGTCGAAGCGGCGCATGAGCTGCTCGGAGAGCGAGCCGCGGCACCCCTCGGCGAAGAGCGTGTACTTGCCGATGAGCTCGACGCCGGGGGTAAAACCCGACTTTTTCTCGCCGCCGCGGCTTAATCCCTGGTCGCCGGTGGCGACCCCGCGCACGGCGCCCTTGTCGTCGAACAGGACTTCAGCCGCGGCGAAGCCGGGATAGATCTCGACCCCTGCCGCCTCGGCCTGCTGTCCCAACCAGCGGCAGACATTGCCCAACGAGACGATATAGTTGCCGTGGTTGCTCATCAGCGGCGGCAATAGAATGTTGGGAATGCGGATGGCGCGCGAGGGAGTGAGAACGAGAAAGCGGTCCTCGCTCACCGGCGTCTTGAGCGGCGCGCCCTTGTCGCGCCAGTCGGGGATGAGCTCGTTCAAGGCGATGGGATCGATGACCGCGCCGGACAGAATGTGGGCCCCGACCTCCGAACCCTTTTCGATCACGCAGACGGATAGGTCGGCCCCGGCCGCCAGCTGCTTCAACCGGATGGCCGCCGCCAGGCCCGCCGGACCGGCGCCCACCACCACTACGTCAAAGGCCATGGATTCGCGCTGCATCGCTCTATTCCCCGGCATTGGATGCCCCGGCCCTGAAGTGCGCCGGGGCGCAGACGCTAGAGCATATCGCCGCCATTTGGAACTGGCGGCGACGCGGGTGTTTTGGCGATGACGGGGCCCGATAGCGCGCGGTCCGCCGCCTTGGCGCTGCTCCGCTTCCAGTTGGACGCCGGCGCCGACGAGGCGATCGGGGTGGAGCCGCTGAATCGCATGGCCCCGCCGGCCGACGCCCCAGCGTCACAGGCGCCGGAGCCGGCGCGGAAGCCGGAACCCAGAGCGGCGAAAGCCGACGCCCGGCCTCTCGGCGCCCCGCCATTCAGCGCCGCGGCCCACGCCATGGCGCCGCCGGCGCAAGCGGCCGCCGACGCCCAAAGCCTGGCGCGAGGGTGCCGCAACCTGGATGAGTTGCGCGCGGCGCTCACCGCATTCGAGGGCTGCGCGCTCAAGCAGACGGCTACAAGCCTGGTCTTCGCCGACGGCAACCCGGCCGCGCCCGTGATGCTCATTGGCGAAGCGCCGGGCCGGGACGAGGACTTGCGGGGCGTACCCTTTGTCGGCGAAAGCGGAAAGCTGCTGGATCGCATGCTGGCGGCCATCGGCCTGGACCGCCAGGGCTGTTACATCACCAACATCCTGCCCTGGCGTCCGCCGGGTAACCGCACGCCCGCGGCCGAGGAGGTCGCCGCCTGCCTGCCGTTCCTGCGCCGGCACATCGCTCTGGTTCGGCCAAGGTTCCTGGTCCTGCTGGGCAATGCCGCCGTCCAGGCGGTCCTTGAACGGCGCGAAGGAATTTCGCGGCTGCGGGGCCGCTGGATCGACTGCGAAATCGAAGATCTTGTGGTGCCGGCGCTGCCGACCTACCACCCGGCGTTTTTGCTCCGCCAGGCGGGACAAAAACGCGAGGCCTGGCGGGATTTCTTAATTCTGCGCCAACGACTTATAATGGATAGTAGACCAGCAAGCGATTTGCCCGCGAAGCCCGATCTGGGTTAGAAATCGAGGTCATGGGTAAGGACATCTTCTGCACGGTCGCGAGGCGGCCGCGCCGACCCTGGTTTATTAGCCTGGGGTTCCTTGGCTTGGCCGCCGCGGCCTTGGCGCTCGCGGCGGCGCCGGCGCCGTTGGTTGCCGCGCAAGCCAATAACGGCGCCTTCGTGGCGGGCGGGACGGGCGACCTTTTGCGCGTCCTTTCCCCCCTGGATATCGAGCGCCTTCAACGCATTTTCCGCCTCCAGCGCAGCGCCAATTGGGCCGCCGCCGACCGCGACATCAAGCAACTGGAAAACCGGCTCCTTCTCGGTCACGTATATAAGCAACGCTATTTGCACCCGGATCGCTATCGCGCCAGCTACCGCGAGCTGGTCGACTGGCTCCAGGACTATCGCGACCATCCGGGCGCCGACGGGGTCTATCGCCTGGCGCTGAATAAGCGCCCGCCGGGGGCGCCCATGCCCGCTTACCCCACCGGGGCGGCCGTGATCGCGGAACCCGAGGAACCCGCCGCCCCCGCCATCCCCGCGGACGACGCGGCGGAAATGGACATCGGCGGCGGAACGGACTTCCTGGCCCGCATTGTTCCGCGACCGCGCAGCGCCGTCGAAGCCCGCCTGGTCATGCGGGCGGAAGCCACGGTGCGGGAGAATTTGCGCGCCCGCCGGCCGGACTTGGCGGAACGGCAGTTGGAGCGCCGCGACATCGTGCCGCTGCTGAGCGCCAGCGAATTCGACGATTGGCGCCGGCGCATCGCCGCCGGCCACTTCATGGGCGGCGAGGACGTGAAGGCCTGGCAGTTGGCGACCGCCGCGGCGGCGCGCTCGCGCGACCGGGTGCCCGGAACCGACTGGATCGTCGGCCTGTCGGCGTGGCGCCTGGGCAAATACGAATCCGCCGCCGAGGCATTCAGTTGGCTGGCGGCGGCGCCGGGCGCACCGCAGCGCCAGCGGGCCGCCGGCGCCTATTGGGCGGCGCGGTCGCTGCTCCGGCTCGAGCGGCCGGAGGGCGTCAACCGCCTGCTCCAGCAAGCGGCCGAGGACCCCTACACCTTCTATGGATTGCTGGCGACGCGGCAGCTCGGCTGGCGCCTGCCCTTCGACTGGACGCCGCCGCCGCTCAACCTCGACGAGGCGCGCCGGTTGTTCGAGTTGGCGGGCGTACGGCGCGCGGTGGCGTTGAGCGAGATCGCCGAGCATGTGCTGGCCGAACGCGAATTGAAAAGGCTGGCCGGCAGCGCCAATGGCCGCTGGGGACAGTCGCTGCTTGGTCTGGCGCAGCATCTGCAGGCGCCGGCGGCGGCGCTGTCGCTGGCGCGCGCCATGCGCGAGAAACAGGGCGACCGGGTCGACGCGGCGCTCTACCCGCTGCCGCCGTGGCAGCCGGAAAACGGCTTCCTTCTCGACCGCGCCCTGGTCTTCGCCTTCATGCGCCAGGAGTCGGGCTTCAACTCCAGGGCCAAAAGCCCGGCCGGGGCCAGCGGCCTGATGCAACTGATGCCGAGCACCGCGAGCTTCGTCGCCGGCGACGCCAGCTTGCGCGGCCGCCAGAGCGACAAGCTGTTCGCGCCCGAATTCAATATCGAATTGGGTCAGCGCTATTTGCGGCACCTGATCGAAAACCCGGTGGTGCGCGGCGGCCTGCTCCACCTCGCCGCCGCCTACAACGCCGGACCGGGCAATTTGCAGCGCTGGACGAAGGAAGAGCGCCACGGGGAAGACCCGCTGCTGTTCATCGAGACCCTGCCCTCGGCGGAGACGCGCAACTTCATCGAGCGGGTGCTGGCGAATTTGTGGATTTACCGCGCCCGCTTCGAGCAGGACCAGCCGGAACTCGACGCGGTGGCGGCGGGCGAATGGCCCCTCTACCGCGGCCTCGACGCCGCCAGCTATTCCGGCAGCCCGCTGAATGCCGCCAATTGACGAGGCCCGCCGGTTCATACCGGTGCGCATCGCGGTGCTGACGGTTTCCGACACGCGCGATCTTGCGGCCGACAAATCCGGGCAATTGCTGGTGGAGCGCATCGGCGCCGCCGGCCACGAACTCGCCGGCCGCGCCATCGTCAAGGACGAGGTGAGGGACATCGTGGCGGCGCTGAGGCACTGGGTCGACGACCCAGGCGTCGAGGTCGTCATCGCCACCGGCGGCACCGGAGTCACCGGGCGCGACGTGACGCCGGAAGCTTTCGAATCGCTCTACGAAAAACCCATACCGGGCTTCGGCGAGCTCTTTCGCCAGTTGAGCTTCGCCAAGATCGGCGCCTCGACCATCCAGTCGCGCGCCACCGCCGGGGTCGCCAAGGGAACGTATCTGTTCGCGCTCCCCGGCTCCCCCGGCGCCTGCCGCGACGCCTGGGACCTGATCCTCAAGGACCAACTCGACTACCGCTTCATGCCCTGCAATTTCGTCGAGCTGTTGCCCAGGCTCCGCGAGCACGAAAAGCGGAAAAATGGGTAACCGCGGAGTCCGGTCGAACTAGGCGCGCCTTGACCCGAGAATGAATTTTCCTTACAGTAAGGAACTTTCTTACGACGGAGAAGGCGATGATCACCAGCAAACTCACGAGTAAGGCGCAGACCACCATCCCGCAGCCGGTACGCAAGGCGCTCGGCGTGCGCGAAGGGGACGAACTTGCCTACACCATCGAGCGTGGCCGCGTCATCCTGACCAAGGCGGAGCAAGCGCCAAGCGACGATCCCTTCGCGACGTTTGGCGAGTGGGACTCGGAAAACGACCGACGGGCTTATGGCAAGCTTTAAGCCATGGGACGTGATCAAAGTCCCCTTTCCCTACACCGACAGACCGGTACGCCAGTACCGGCCGGCATTGGTCGTCGCAGCCGGTCGTATCGCGGCGGAGCATGGTCTGTTGTGGGTGCTCATGATCACGAGCGCGGAGAATCGCCGCTGGCATGATGATGTAGTCGTGTCCGATCTCGATGGCGCCGGTCTGCCAGCCCCCTCGGTTGTCCGCTGCGCGAAAATCGCGACCGTCGAGGCCGCCGACGGCGAGCGAATCGGTGTTCTGCCGCGCGCCGACCGAAAAAAAGTCGCCGCCGAGGTCCGCCATGCCTTGTCGGGCGCGACCGCAAGCGCGACGGCGGTCCGCAAGAGCAGCCGCTAATGGAAAATGTTCAGTCATTCTCTTGTGTGACGCTCGCTGCATGTATGTCGCAGATACTCGAAATATCGAAGGGCTTGCTGACTCCGGCTATTGCGATAGTCACGACGTACATTGCCTGGCAGCAATGGCAAACAAATCGGCAAAAACTTAATTTGGAACGGTATGATCGAAGGCTTCGTGTTTATGAAGAAGTTCGAAAAATATTGAGCATCATTCTTCGTGACGCCAAAGCGAGCACGGAGGATCTTCTGAGGTTCCGGACGTCCGTATCTGAAGCGGATTTTCTCTTTGGGCCGGAGATACCCCTATACATCGACACAATCTACAAACGCGGTCTTGCGCTTTGGCGGTGGAATCAAGAGTACCGAGACCACACACAGCAAATGCCTGAGTGTCCGTCCGAAGAGTTGTTGAATCATATGAGTCAGTTGTGATTCAAGGGTGGTGGCCCGATTCGAAGGAGGTCGCCGATGTGGACGAGCAAGAACCGCGCGCGTTACGACCGCAGCAAATTGCGCTACCCGAGC
>CAZIVY010000352.1:0-2696 GCA_964542505.1 uncultured Rhodospirillaceae bacterium | reverse complement strand
CTCGCCGATCAGGCGCAGTTGCGACCCTTGGGCGTCGATCTTGCTTTTGATGCCGATCTCTTCTTCCCTGAGCGCCGCGATGCGTTGGCGCAGGATCGAGGTCTTGCCGGCGATGGCGGCGCGGCGGGCGGCGAAGATGCGGGCCTGGCTGGCCACCGCCTCCTTGGCCGCGCCGTGCACGGCGCTGGCCAGGTCGGGCGGGAGCGCGATGCGTTCCGCCTCGTCGCGCTCGGCGATCAGGCGGGCGGAGAGCGCCCTCGCCGCCCAATAGCGGCCACGCAACAGTTCCAGCGCGGCGTTCGCCTGGGTGTCGTCGAGGCGGATGAGCTCCTGGCCGACCTTGACACTATCCCCGTCGCGGATGTGGATTTTGGTCACGATCCCGCCTTCGAGGTGCTGGATGGTCTTGCGGTTGCTGTCGCTCTTGACCGACCCCAGCGCGATGGCGGCGCTTTCCAGCGGCGCCAGCGCCGCCCAGGCGCCGAAGCCGCCGATAAACGCGGCCACCACCGCGACCCCGAACAGCACCGCCGGGCCGTCATCGGGCCGGCTGGGCTTGGGTCGCTGGTTGGCCGGGTTGCCCGCCATGGCTTACTCTCCCGACGCCTGGAGCGGCCGCGCCGCGCGGGCCATGGGCTGGAGCACCTCGTCGCGCGGGCCGAAGGCTTCCACCGCCCCGCCCTTGAGCACCAGGACCTTGTCCACCTGACGCAGGATGCTCGGCCGATGTGAGATCACGACCACGGTGGCGCCGCCGCGCTTCAGCGCCTCGAGCGCCTCGATCAGCGCTTGTTCTCCCGCGCTATCCAAGCTCGCATTGGGCTCGTCCAGGACCACGAAGCGCGGATTGCCATAGACCGCGCGGGCGAGGGCGATGCGCTGGCGCTGGCCGCCCGAAAGCGCCGCGCCGCCGTCGCCGATTTCGGTCTCATAGCCCTTGGGCAGGCCGAGGATGAGGTCGTGCACGCCGGCCAGCCGGGCGGCGGCGATCACGGCCTCCGCCTCGCTCTCGCCCATGCGGGCGATGTTGTCCTTGATCGTGCCGGCGAAAAGCTCGACGTCCTGCGGCAGATAGCCCACATATTGCCCGCGCTGCGCCGACGGCCACGCCGCGATGTCGGCGCCATCGAGGCGGACATGGCCCGCCAGCGGCTTGAGGTTGCCCACCAGCAGTTCGGCCAGCGTCGTCTTGCCCGCCGCCGTGGCGCCGATCAGGCCCATGGCCTCGCCCGGCTCGAGGGCGAACCTGACATTGCGCACCGTCGGCTCCGCCGCCCCCGGATAGGCAAAGGCCGCCCCTTCGACGCTGATCCGCCCCTTGGGCGCCGGCAAGGGCATGTTGCCGTCATTGTTCGGCCCCTCGGCGAGCTGCTTGGCCACGCGGCGGTAGGCGGAGTTGGCGGCCACCGCCGTCTTCCACGACCCGATCGCCTGTTCCACCGGCGCCAGGGCCCGCGACATGATGATGGACGCGGCGATCATTGCGCCCGGCGACAGTTCATTGGCCAGGAACAGCCAGGCGCCCAGCCCCAGAACGGCGATCTGCAGCCCCTGGCGGGCGAACTTGGAGGCCGCCCCGATATTGCCGCCGAGCCGGCTGGCCCGCGCCTGGAGTTCCAGCATCTCAGCCGTCTGGCGCTGTCAGCGCCCGGCCACGGCGGGCAGCATGCCCATGGCCTCGACCACATTGGCGTTGCGGACGGCGGCCTCGGCCCGGCGCATGGCCTTTTGCCCAGCATCCCCCGCCTTCTGCAAGGGCAGGCGGGTCACCGCGTCATTGGCCAGCGCCAGCGAGAACAGCACCACGGCCCCGGCCAGCGATAGCCAGCCCAGTATGGGGTGGAGGAGAAAGACCACGAACAAATAGAACGGCGTCCAGGGGGCATCGAGGAAGGGGAAGATCGCCGGGCCGGTGAGGAAGCCGCGCACCGTGCCGAGGTCCCGCAGTCCCTGGACCGAGGCGTCGGCCCGGCCGCGAATCTTCGCCGCCACCTGCGCCGCCAGCACATCGATCCCCACCTGGTTGTCGAGCCACAAGCTGACGCGCACCATGACCCGGGTGCGCGCCACCTCGAGCAGCGCCACCGCGATGAGCGCGATCAGCGCGATGGCGGTGAGGTAGATGAGGGTATCGACGCTCCGGCTGGTGGTGACGCGGTCGAACACCTGCAGCATGTAAAGCGGCGCCGCCAGCAGCAGCAGGTTCATCCCGGCGCTGAACAGCCCCACCGCGCCGAAGCCCCGCCGGCAGGCGGAAAGGGCTTGCGTGAGCGAGGTCCGCGCCGCGTTTGGCGCGCTGCCGATGGGATTCTTCATGCGCTTCCCGTCACGTCTTGGGCCCCGATCTGGGCCGCGGTTCGCACGCCACTATTCACGCGATATCCTAGCACTGGGCCAAAACGATACCAAGCCGCTGAATTTGCTGCCGAAAACATCGGCGGACGGCCCCCGAAGGATGCCGTCCGCCGAGTTGACGCCGTTGCCAGCAAAGATTTCGACGTGACTTACCCAGCCAGCTCAAGTGGCGCCTGCACGCCGATGGCAATGGAGAACTCGTCCAGCGGCGTGTAGTCCTCCTGCGCGTTGCCGTTGGCGTCCTCGGCCCCTTCCACGTCAATCGTCACCTTGGGCTCGTTCACGTCCGCGTCCGCGGCCACCACATTATAGATGGCCTCGTAGGTGTCCGTGTCCGTCCA
>CAZIVY010000351.1:0-2796 GCA_964542505.1 uncultured Rhodospirillaceae bacterium | reverse complement strand
TTCCGCCCCATCAGGCTTTCCACCAGCTTGTCGGTGGGCTTGGACGGCTTGGCGACGACCACCTTGAGCAAGGTGCGCCGCTTCGGGTCCATGGTGGTTTCCTTCAACTGCGCCGGCGGCATTTCGCCCAGGCCCTTGAAGCGGCTGACCTCGACCTTGCCGCGGCCGGAAAACTCGCTCTTCATCAGCTCGTCCTTGTGGGCGTCGTCGCGGGCGTAGAGGGTCTTGCCCCCCTGGCTCAGGCGGTAGAGCGGCGGCAGCGCCAAATAGAGGTGCCCATCGTCGATGAGCTTCGGCATCTCGCGGTAGAAGAAGGTCATCAGGAGCGAGGCGATGTGGGCGCCGTCCACGTCGGCGTCGGTCATGATGATGACTTTCTCGTAGCGCAATCCCTTCTCGTCGTAGCGGGCGCCGGCGCCGCAACCCAGGGCCAAGATCAAATCGGCCAGCTCCTGGTTGGCCATCATCTTGGCGCTGTTGGCGCTGGCGACGTTGAGAATCTTGCCGCGCAGGGGAAGTATCGCCTGCATCTCGCGGTTGCGGCCCTGCTTGGCGGAGCCGCCGGCGGAATCGCCTTCGACGATGAAGATCTCGGTGCCCTCGGAGGCGTCGCGGGAACAGTCGGAAAGCTTGCCGGGCAGGCGCAATTTGCGGGTCGCGCTCTTGCGCGCCACGTCCTTGTCCTGCTTGCGCTTGAGCCGTTCCTCGGCGCGTTCGACGACGCGCGCCAACAGGGTGTTGGCCTGGTCGGGGGCGCCGGAAAGCCAGTGGTCGAAATGATCCTTGACCGCGCCGTCCACAAGCTTGGTCGCGTCGGCATTGGCCAGGCGTTCCTTGGTCTGGCCCTGGAATTGCGGCTCGCGCACGAAAACGGAAAGAAGCGCCACCGCGCCGCCCAGCACGTCCTCGGCGGTAATGGCGCTGGCGCGGCGGTTGTTGGTGAGTTCGCCGTAATCCTTGAGCCCGCGAAGAAGCGCCGCGCGCAGGCCGGCTTCGTGGGTGCCGCCCTCGGGCGTCGGTATGGTGTTGCAATAGGAGGAGAGAAAGCTTTCCTCGTCCGCCGGCCAGGCGATGGCCCATTCCACCCGCCCGCGGTCCTCGGGCAATTCCATCTTGCCGACGAAAGGCGTGGCGGTGAGCGCCTGGCGGTTTTCGAGCAGCGCGCCGAGATAGTCCTGCAGGCCGCCGGGAAAATGGAGCGTCGCCTCCTCGGGGGTCTCGTCGCCCTTTTTCAGCCGCTCGGGCGCGCAGTGCCAGTGAATGGCGGCGCCGGGAAACAGATAGGCGCGAGAGCGCGCCATGCGGAAAAGACGTGCCGGCAGGAAAGCCGCGCCGGCGCCGAAAATCCCAGGGTCGGGATGGAAGGTCACCGTGGTGCCGCGCCGGTTGGACGCCGCGCCGACCTTTTTCAGCTTCGTCGTCGGCGCGCCCTTTTCATAGTCCTGGCGCCACAATTCGCGCTCGCGCGCCACTTCCACCTGCAAGTGGTCGGAGAGCGCGTTGACCACCGACAGGCCGACGCCGTGCAAGCCGCCGGCGGTGCGGTAGACCTTGTCGGAAAACTTGCCGCCCGAATGGAGCGTGGTCAGCACCACTTCCAGCGCCGACTTGTCCTTGAACTTGGGGTGGCGGTCCACCGGGATGCCGCGGCCGTTGTCGGTGACGCGGAGCGAGCCGTCGGCGAGAAATTCCACGTGGATGCGGTCGGCGTGGCCGGCCACCGCCTCGTCCATGGCGTTGTCCAGCACCTCGGCGAACAGGTGATGCAGCGCCCGCTCGTCGGTGCCGCCGATGTACATGGCGGGACGGCGGCGAACCGGTTCGAGGCCTTCGAGGACCTCGATGTCGCGGGCGGAATAGTCGTCGCTGGGGCCGGAAAAATGCTCGTTCATGGCCGGCAAGCTAGCATGGGATAAGTCCGAATTACGTTAATGAGCGCCACACTATATAGTGGCCAACGCTCGGGCAACAACAGCATCTGGGAGGATACCCCCATGGCCGCATCCCAACGCGCCCCGGACTCGCCGCGTGGCGAACCCGTCATCCGCACCACGCCCATGCCCGCCGACGTCAATTCCAATGGCGATATTTTCGGCGGCTGGGTGCTGTCGCACATGGATATCGCCGGCGGCATCGTCGCCGCGCAGCGGGCGCAGGGGCGGGTGGCCACGGTGGCCATCGCCGCCATGACTTTCCACCAGCCGATCAAGGTGGGCGACGTGGTGTCCATCCATGGGCGCATAGCGCATATCGGGCGCACGTCGATCAAGGTGGAGATGGAAACCATCGTCCGCCGCCGGCTCGACCCGGCGGAAATCCGGGTGACCGAGGGCACGTTCGTCTATGTCGCCATCGACGACGAAGGACGCCCGCGCCCGGTGCCGGCGTAGCCCAGTCGGCGCCTACAAAGTCGCGGTCACGCCGCCATCGACGACCAGGACGTGGCCGTTGACATAGGAAGCGGCGGCGGAGGCGAGAAACACCGCCACGCCGCCCAGTTCGCGCGGGTCGCCCCAGCGGCCGAGCGGTGTGCGCGCCTTGACCATGGCATTGAACTTTTCGTCGCGGCGCACATCGGCGTTGATGTCGGTGGCGAAATAGCCCGGCGCGATGGCGTTGCAGGTGATGCCCTGGGGGCCGAACTCCGCCGCCAGCGCGCGCGTCAGGCCGATGACGCCGTGCTTCGCCGTGATGTAGGAGGAAACGGTGGGGCGGCCCACCAGGCCCATGATGGACGCCATGTTGACGATGCGGCCGCCGCCGCGCCCGGCCATGATCGCCGCCGCCTCGCGCGCC
>CAZIVY010000350.1:0-7864 GCA_964542505.1 uncultured Rhodospirillaceae bacterium | reverse complement strand
CGCTCGCCCTTCGCGCGGCTCAGGGCGATCCCTCACCACGAACGGCTACTTCATGGTCCGTTCGGCCTGAGGAGCCTGCGCAGCAGGCGTCTCGAAGGGCCGACGGAACGATTCGGAATGATCGGATACCGCTCTAGTGTCCCTTTGATCCTGAAATTCGCGTCGCGCCCGATATCGAACTCCGGCGAATTTCAGAATCGGGACACTAGTGTCGTGGTTCCGAAGTTTGCCCGATCACCGATATCGGACTCAAGGCAAACTTCGGAACCTGAACGACACTAGGTATCAATACGTTGCTAGTGTCCCTTTGATCCTGAAATTCGCGTCGCGCCCGATATCGAACTCTGGCGAATTTCAGAATCGGGGCACTAGTCGATGCGGAAACCGCGCGTCCTGCCGACCGTCGCGTTCCACGTCTCGGTGCACTTCGGATCGACATTGTTGCAGGTCTGCTTCCACAGCGGCAGCACGGCCGCGGTCACCGCCGACTTGACCTTGTTCGAGTCCTCAACGGAGACGTTGACGAGCTGCATCTTGAACTTGACGCCCTCCTTGCACGGATCGCGGCCGGTATTGCAGTTAACCGCGTCCTCGTTCACGGTATCGGCCAGCGCCCACATCTGGTCCTCCATCTTGGCGAACGCGGCGGCGAGTTTCGCCTGCGCGTCGGCCGAGTATTTCTTCCAGTAGGCCAGATTCATGAAGTGCCCCTGCACCGAACCGGAAACCGCCAGGGGGTAGAAGTGCGTCGTTACCTCGGGCCATTTTCCGGTATTTCCCGAGGTGGGCGAGGTTACGGCGCAGTCCGCGACGCCGCGCTGCAGCGAGGTGTAAACCTCGGAGAACTGAAGAGTGACCGGCGTGCCGCCCACATGCTGCACCAGCGCCGCCATGGACGGCGTGAACACGCGCACCTTCAGGCCCTTGAGGTCCTCGATGCCCTTGACCGCCTTGTTGCAGTAAAAGACTTGGGGACCGAACGGCCACAACGTCATCACCTTGGCGTTGAACTTGCCCTGAAGCCGCTGGTCGAAGGCCTCGCGGTAGGCGTTCACCGCTTGGCGCAGGTCCTTCATGTTGGTGGAGACGCCGATGAGGTCGAGCCCCTCGAAGAACGGGTCGTCGCGCGAAGCCATGCCGATTTGCACGCTCATGACGTCGAACGTGCCCGAGCGCAGCAGGCGCAGCGCGTCCGCCGCCTGGACGTTGAGGACGTCCATCGGGTTGTAGTTGATGTTGAGGGTAATGCCCGTGCTCTTCTGCAATTCCAGGAAGAACGGCTTCTCGATAACGTCCACATGCTTGGTGTTGGAGGAGAAATTGCCGGCGATGCGCATGGTGTTCGGGTTTTGCGCCTGGGCGAGGCCAATGGGCATGGCGAGCACAATGGCGGCGGCGAGCGCGATGGTAGTGGCGAGCAATCGTTTCATGGTGCCTCCTTGTGGTTGTGCGTTGACCCGATCGGTACGGCTTGCGTGGTTCAAGTTCATTGCAGTTGACGGCTGAATCCGACGTCGTGGGAACTCGCTTTCAAATACATCTCGCGGTAATAGGGCGCCAGGCGTTGCGCCTCCCGGTCGGCGCGCGCCAGCGTATCTCGGTAGCCGTCCATCAACGCGCGCGACTCGGCGCGGATGGCTTTTTCGTCCACCGTCAGCACCCGGCCGTTCTCGAAGACCACCCGTCCGTCGACGATGGTGAAGCGCACGGAGCCGCCATCCTCGCAGAAAACGAGCTGGCGGCGCAGGTCGTTGAGCGGCGTGAACGCGGTGGTATCCAGGTCAAGAAGAATAATGTCGGCCGCGAAGCCCGGCGCCAGCCGTCCGATCCGGTGCGCGCAACGCATGGCCCGCGCGCCGCCCCGGGTGAGCGCGGCGAGAATTTCGGGCGCCGCCGGCCAATCGCGGTATTCGGCCGTGCCGAGCGTGTGCAGCAAGGCGGCGGTCTTGCCCACGAACCACATATTGGCCGTGTCGTCGGTGTTCATCTCGTCGCTGCCAAGACAGATCGGCACGCCGGCGGCGCGGAGCGCGTAATAGGGCATGACGCCGCTGCCCAGCCGCAAATTGCACACCGGGTTGTGCGCGACGACGCAGCCGCTGGCCGCCAGCAGCGCGACGTCGCGGTCGTCGATCCAGATCGCGTGAATGACCATCATGCGCTCGTCGAGCAGGCCGAGATCGTGCACGTAGCGCACCAGCGACTTGCCGTACTTCACCTCGCCCAGAACGCGCTGCAGCTTGGTTTCTAGAATGTGGATATTGAACGGCAGGTCATGGCGGCGCGACAAATCGGAGAGCGCCGCGAAATAATCGCGGGTGACGCGCTGGGGCGCCGAGCAGGAAACCGCCGCCGACAACCTTCCGCCCGCTTTTCCGTGCCAGCGCTCGATGAGGTGCGCGTACAACGCCAGAAGCTCGGCGGATGACTGGCGTGGCGCGTCGTCCATGGCGATCCGCTCCGCCTCCGGCAGCAGGCCGGCAAGGAAGGGGTACTTCTCGTGCTCGGCGACATTCGGCTGGTCGATGGCCACGGTGGCGCGGATTCCGGCGTCCTCATAGGCCTTCATGATGGCGTCGACCGACTCCCGCGTCGCCACCGGCACGTGGTAGGCGTCGTCATGGACGGCGGTAATGCCTCGGCGCAGCATCTCGATGGCGCCAAGCATGGTGCGGACATAGGCAAGACGGCCCGTGTCGCCCTCGGCCGCGAGCGGCGGCACCTCGTGAAGCATGAATAACTCAAGCGGCAACCCAGGCAGCGCGCCTTTCATCAAGTTGCCGGGCGAATGAAAGTGCGCGTTGACGAGACCCGGCATGGCGAGAAGCCCGTTGGCCTCGATCAACCGATCGAACCCGCGCGGCCAATCCTTGCCGGCGCCGGGCCCAAGCGCCTTGATCGTTCCGTCCTCGATCACGATGTCGGCGCGCGGCCATTCCCGATCGCCGTCGTCGAGGGTAAGGACGCGCGCGTCGCGCACCAGAAGCGCGCTCATGCCTAGGCCGCCATCTCGAACAACCGGCCACGGTTGCGGATAGCGCGCGTATCCACGCCCGCGCGGCGCAGCGCGCCCCAATAGCCCGCGGCCACGGAATCGATGACCGGGATCCCAAGTTCGCGTTCCAGCCGCGCGGCGACCGGGGCGCCGCGGGTGTTGGTGCCGAACACCGCGATCGCCTCCGGCCGGGCGTGCGCGCACCCCATGGCGGCCTGCGCCAGAGCCTCGGCCGGCACCTCGGCCATGGCGAAATTGTCGTCGAGGTCGGACCGGTCGGTCGTGGCGACGCATTCGAAGCCCTCGGCGGCGAAATGCGCGGCGATGCGCTTGTTCATGTCCGGCGGGTTGAGCGTCACCAGGGCGAGGCGCCGCGCCCCGAAGGCGCGCAAGGCGTCGAGCACGGAGAGCGCGGCGGTGGTCGCCGGCGACCCCGTGGCCGCCTCCAGCTCGGCGACGAACGTGCGGTCGCGGTCGAAGCCGACGACGCCGCCGGAACTGCCGTTCCAGGTGATGACCGCGCAGCGGCTGTCGGCGAGAAGCTTTCCCGCTTCGAGCATCAGCCCGGAGTCGTAGTACGCCGCCGCCGCGTCGGCCACCGACACCTTGGTCAACTTGAAACGTGAAAAATGCGCGCTCACGTTCTCCAAGCCGCCAAGCAACGCCCCGGCCTCCTGCTCGACCACCGTGTTCGAGGAGGGGACGATCATGCCGAGGCGGACGCGCCGCACCGCGCGCCTCAGTACCCGAGCATCCGCGGCACGGTCAGCACCAGCGGCGGATAGAACATGCACGCGAACAGCAGGCCGTACATGATAGCGATGAACGGCAAGACGTGCCTGGTCAGTTCCCCCAGCTTGAGGCCGGTGAGCCCGCACAGCACGAAAAGCACGACGCCCACCGGCGGCGTCAACATGCCGATCACCAGGTTGAAGACGAACAGGAAGCCGAAGTGCAGCGGGTCGATGCCGAACTTGAGCGCGATCGGGTGCAGCAGCGGGACCAGCATGATGTACGCCGCGTTCGACTCGAGGAACATCCCGACCACGAACAGCAACAGCGCGACCAGCAGCAGGTAGACGATGGGGACCGAGGTCAGCGCCTGGATCAGCGTCGAGAGCTTCTGCGGCAGCAGATCCAGCGTCAGCATGTAGGTCACCACCGACGCGAACGCGATCATCGCGCCGACCACCGCCGACACGATCGCGGTATGGACCGCCGCCCTGGGCAGATCGCTCAGCTTGAGCTTTCGGGTGACGAGGAAACCGACCGCCAGCCCGTAGACCACGGCGATCGCCGATCCCTCGGTGGCGGTGAACGCGCCGCCGACGATGCCGCCAATGACGACCACCGGCATGAACATGATGATGATCGAACGCTTCACCTCGTTGAAGATACGGCAAAGTGAAAAGCTGTCGCCGGTGTAGGGGTACTGACGCTTGATGGCGATGACCGAGCAGGCCGCCATCATCAGGGTGACCAGGATGAGGCCGGGGACGATGCCCGCCATGAACATGCCGCCGACCGAGACCGTCGGCCCGGCCATGAAGGCATAGACGATCATGGCGCCCGAGGGCGGGATGATCGGCCCCAGATTGGCCGCGGCGGCGACCACGGCGGAGGAGAACCCGACGCCGTACACCTTGCGCAGCGACGGGATCATCGTGCTGCCGAGCGCGCTGGCGTCGGCGACCGCCGCGCCGGAGACGGTGGAAAGCCCCAGCCCGGCCAGCATGGTCACGTGCGCCAGGCCGCCGCGAACGCGGCCGACGACCGCGTTCGCCAGGTCGATGATGCGATCCATCATCCCGGCCCTGAGCATCAACTCGCCGGCCAGGATGAAGAACGGGATCGACATCAGCGGAAACGCGTTCACCGCGTTCATCATCCGCGTCGGCAGCAGGTTGAAATCGACGTCGCTGGCGATGAGGCCCGCCAGCGCCGCGGTGCCGAGCGCGAGCGCGAGCGGCATGCCGAGCAGCGAGATGCCGAGAAAGACGGCGATGATGAGCAGGCTCATCAGCCCAACTCCTTCACGATTTCCTCGTCCGGCTTGGGCTTGCCGGCAAGGGCGATCCAGATGAAATGCAGCGCCGAATGGGCGCAACCCACCGCGAGCGCGAGGATGAAGAGCGCGGCGCTGGCGTTCACCGAGGCCATTTGCTCGTCCCACTGGTCCCAGGTGATGACGGCGGCCTCATAGGTCACGAGCGCCATCAGCGCCGCGCTGAGCAACGCGACCGCGCGGCCGAGCACGTCCTGAACCGCGGCCGGCAGGCGCGCCGTGACCATCTCGATGCCGATGTGGACCCCGAGCTTGATGCCGAGGGGAATGGCGAGGAAGATCGACCACACGAACATCAGGCGCGACACCTCGTCCGCCCAGCCCATGGAGCTGTTGAGCGCGTAGCGCATGAACACCTGCGCCGACACGACCACGACCATCACCGCGACGAGGCCGACGATGGTCCACGCCGCCGCCACGTCGAGCACCGCGAGACCTTGCGCGTAGGGACGGCGCCAGCCGGTCGCGACCACGGGCCTGAGCGATAGCTCGATCGACATTTTCCCCTCCCCTCCCCGGCCACGCGCGGGCCAAGCCTGCCCGTGGCGCGCCGCCCGCAGTCGTCCCGCGGACGGCGTAGCGTTCGCTTATCCGCCGGTCAACCGCCGGCTTTTTTCACTTCCGCCAATACCTGATCGACCAGGTCTGCCCCGACGCGCTTGCGAATGTCGTCGACCACGCCAGCGGTCGCCTTGCGCATGGCGTCGCGCTCGGACGCCGGCATGGCGTCGAACTGCATGCCTTTCTTCTGCAACTCGGCCAGCGCCTCGCCGTCCGCCTTGACCGCGGCCAGGCGCTGCGACGCGATGGCGCTCTTCATCGACGTGCGCATGGCTTTCTGGGAATCGGCCGGCAGCGAGTCGAATTTCTTCTTGTTGGCGACCACGGCGATGAAATCGAAGAAGTGACCGGTATTGGAGACGTACTTTTGAACCTCGAAGAACCGGCTCGCCAGGATCAGGTTGTACGGGTTCTCATGGCCGTCGATAACCTTCTGTTCCATCGCCGAATAGACCTCGCGGATGTCCATGGCCAGCGGGTTGGCGCCCAATGCGCGGAACGTGGCGAGGTGGGTCTCGTTCGGTTGCAGGCGAATCTTGAGTCCCTTCAGGTCGGCCATCGACTTGATCGGGCGCTGGCTGTTGGTCACCTGCCGCGCGCCGAGCTCCATGAAGCCGAGCGAGACGAAGCCCTTGTCGTTCATGCGGCTCTCGATCAGGTCGCCGACCGCGCCGTCCATCACCTTGTAGGCGATCTCGCGGCTGGGAAACAGGAACGGCAGGCTCACCGCCTCGAGCTCGGGGACCGTGCGCGCCAGGAACGCCATGCCCACCCAGGTCATCGCGATCGTTCCGGCGCGGGTTTGGGTCACGTTCTCCTGCGCCCCGCCAAGTTGCATGTTGTCGAAGACCTCGATGACGACTTTGCCGCCCGTCGCTTGCTCGACTTCCTTCTTGAACAACTGGATGGCGACGCTCGAGGAATGGTCCGGCGTGAAATTGCCCGCGATGCGGAGTTTTTCCTGTGCCACCGCGCCGCCGGTGAACGCGGCGACAATGGCGACGGCGAGAATACGCGCGATAGAGATCATGGGGCCTCCTCCTGTTTTTCGGCGCCGGCCATGCCCGCGGCCTGCGAAACGGGGGCCCGGTTGGCCAGCGGCAACCGGATTTCCCGAAATTGTATTCTCCAAACTAACGAAACTGTATCCAATCTGTCAAGAGCATCGGCGATATTTTTTCAGGTCCACCCGTGACGCGCCGTGCGGATCTAGGTCAAAGTGCCGCGTTTGCCCCCTGTCGGGGCCAGAAAGTACTGTGGACAATTGGCTATTTGGATTGTATTCTAAATCCATGCGCAAGATCATCCAACCGCGCCGTCCACCGCCTCCGGCGGCGCCCCGGCGGGCCAAGCCCTCGGTGGCCGACATCCACGACCGCGTTCTGGCCGCGATTCACGAGCATCGGTTGCGTCCCGGCACGAAACTGGTGGAGGAGCGGCTCGCGGCCGTGTTCGGCGTCAGCCGCACGAAAGTCCGCACCACGCTGGCGCGCCTGGCGCAGGATGGAATCGTCAGCATCTACCCGAACCGCGGCGCCTTCGTGGCCAGCCCCAGCGTCAACGAGGCGCGCGAGGTGTTCGAGGCGCGGCGCCTCATCGAACCGTGGTTGATCCGCCAACTGGCGGCGACCGCGACCCCGGGGCGCGTGCGCCGCTTGCGCGAGCACGTGCAGCTCGAATCGCGCGCGCACGCGGCCAACGACCGGCACGCGATCATCCGGCTTTCGGGCGAGTTTCATCTGCACATCGCCAGGATGGTGGGAAACTCGATTCTTTCGCGCACCATGCGCGAGATCGAATCGCTGACCTGCCTGGTGATTGTCCTTTACGACACGCCGCGCGTGCCCTCCTGCCCGTACCACGAGCACAGCGGCCTCATCGACGCGATCGAGCGCCACGATCCCGACGAGGCGGCAAGGCGCATGATCGAGCACCTCAACCACGTCGAAGCGGCGCTCGACCTGCGCCAGGAGGGCAAGCGCGACGTCGACCTCGAGGCGGCCTTCGCCTGAGGCGCCTACCGTGTAACCATCTGGCGGAGTGACGGTATGATGCGGCTACTGGTCGTCAATTCGAATACCTCGGAGGTGGTGACCGAAAAAGTCGCCGCCGCCGCGCGGGCGGCGGCCTCGCCGGGGACCGAAATCGTCGCCGTCACCGGAACCTTCGGCGCGCGCGTCATCGGCACGCGGGCCGAACACGCGATCGCCGAGCACTCGACCATCGCGCTGGTGTCGCGGCAC
>CAZIVY010000349.1:0-2555 GCA_964542505.1 uncultured Rhodospirillaceae bacterium | reverse complement strand
AGGAAATAACCCAGCAAGCCGACGCCGTAATAGGTGACGGCGACGATGGACAGCGCCTCCACCGTTTGCTGCAGGCGCAACTGCACCCGCGCCCGCCGGTCCATGGAGGCGAGCAGTTCCGTGTTCTGTTGCTCAAGGGTCACATCGACCCGGGTGCGCAACAGATTGCCCAGCCGCGCCACCCGCTGGGAGAGCCCGTCGAGGCGGGCGTGAACGGTCTCGCAGGTCCGCATGGCCGGTGTCAGGCGGCGGTCGAGAAATTCGCCGATGCTGGTCAGGCCCTCGATGCGCGCCTCGCGCAGTTCCGTCAGCCGGCGCACGACCAGCGCGTGATAGGCGCGCGCGGCGCCGAAGCGGTAGGGCGTTTGCGACGCCAGGGATTCCACCTCGGCCGCCAGGGCCGAGAGCTGGCGCAACAAGTCGCGCTCGCCCTCGACGCCGGTAATCTGGTTGAGCGCCATGGCCATGTCCGCCAGGGTCTGCTCCAACTGGGTGATCCGCGGGCCGATCTGGCGCGCCAGCGGTAGCGCGAGCAGCGCCATCATGCGGTAGGTCTCGATTTCGCACAGGCGCTGCACCACCCGGCCCGCCTGGCCGAGGGTAAAGCCCCGGTTCTGGACCAGCAGGCGCACCGCGCCGCTTTCGGCCACGGCAAAATCGGTCCACAGCGCGCCGCGGCCGTTGGCCACCTCGCTGGCGGCGACGGTGCGGCGATGAAAATGCCGCGCCAGTTCCGCCGCGTCGGGGGCCGGGCGGCTGGCGTCGAACATGGCGATTTCCACCGCCGCCAGCAATTGCCCCTTGATGGCGCCGAGCCAGGCCGCCGGCACCGCCGACAAGGCCGAGTCGGCAAAGGGTTCGGTGAAAGCGCCGGGGCGGCGGAAGGTGTAGGTGGTGAATTCCGCGTGCCGTTCCCAGGTCATGCCCCAGGTCGCATTGGGGGGCGCATCGGCGGGGCCGAAATCGGCGCTGAAATGATTGCTGGCGGCGGCGGGCGGGCCGACGCCGAAATCGGCGCAGAGCGCCGCCACATGGTCGCGCTCGGCGGCGGCGGGACTTTCGCCGGTGAGCAGCGCCAGGTGCGCGATGCGCGCCGGGGCCGCCAGCGGGCGCGAGGGACGGGCGTGGATCTCGGCGGCAAGGGCGTCGCGCGCCGGGTGCACATCGATGCCGGCGGCAAAGCGCGGGGGGGCGCCGCTTTTGGCTGTTTCGTTCATCGGCGATTGGCGTTCATCGGAAAATAGCGTTCATGGGCAGGCGATCATCGCGCGCACTATATGTTAAGGAAAGGGGAGGCTAGTCTAGCCCCGCCCTGCCGGGCAACCACCCATGCCGGGCAACCATAAGGAGCCGCCGATGAGCGCGAGAAATTCCGCCGCCGAGCTTTTCTTCGACCGCGCCGGGCTGGCGCGCGGGCGGGTGGAACGCATCGTGGGCGACGCGCTCATGGGCGCCGACGACGGCGAGTTGTTCCTCGAATACAGCCAGGCGGAAAGTTTCAGCTTCGACGACGGGCGGCTGAAAAGCGCCAGCTTCGATATCAACCAAGGCTTCGGGCTGCGCGCGGTATCGGGCGAGCAGACGGGCTACGCCC
Source organism: uncultured Rhodospirillaceae bacterium (assembly GCA_964542505.1). GTDB lineage: Bacteria > Pseudomonadota > Alphaproteobacteria > Ferrovibrionales > Ferrovibrionaceae > CAZIVY01. The sequence continues at coordinate 961 of CAZIVY010000349.1, read as the reverse complement.
ATTCCTCGGAGCTTTCGGAAGCGGCGTTGCGGCGCGCCGCCGCCACGGTCAAGGCGGTGCGGGCGGGCCACGGCGGAACCATGGCCGACGCGCCGCCGGGCACCAACCGCCACCTCTACAGCGACGACAACCCGCTGGCGGAACCGGCCTTCGCGGGCAAGGTGAAAATCCTGCAGGAAATCGATGCCTATGCGCGCGGCGCCGACCCGCGCGTGCGGCAGGTGTCGGCGTCGCTGCTGGGTTCCTGGCAGGCGGTGGCCATATTGCGCGCCGACGGGCGCCTGGTGGAGGACATCCGCCCGCTGGTGCGGCTCAACATCAGCGTCGTCGTGGGCGAGGGCGAGCGCCAGGAGAGCGGCAGCCACGGCATGGGCGGGCGCACCGGCTATGACGCCTATATCGACCCCAAGGCCTGGCGCGAGGGGGTGGACGAGGCCCTTCGCCAGGCGCTGGTCAATTTGAAATCGGTGCCGGCCCCGGCGGGCGAAATGGCCGTGGTGCTGGGACCGGGCTGGCCCGGCATCCTGCTGCACGAGGCGGTGGGACACGGGCTCGAAGGCGACTTCAACCGCAAGGGCACTTCGGTTTTCACCGGCAAGATCGGCGGCAAGGTCGGGGCGCCGGGCGTCACCGTCATCGACGATGGCACGCTGCCCGACCGGCGCGGATCGCTCAGCATCGACGACGAGGGCACGCCGACGGAGCGCACGGTGCTGATCGAGGATGGCGTGCTGGTGGGCTACATGCAGGACCGCCTCAACGCGCGGCTGATGAAAATGCGCCCCACCGGCAACGGGCGGCGGCAAAGCTACGCCCACATGCCCATGCCGCGCATGCGCAACACCTGCATGCTGGCCGGCGAGCAGGACCCCGGCGACATCCTGCGCGGGGTGAAGAAGGGCGTTTACGCGGTGCAGTTCGGCGGCGGCCAGGTGGACATCACCTCGGGCAAGTTCGTGTT
>CAZIVY010000348.1:0-5235 GCA_964542505.1 uncultured Rhodospirillaceae bacterium | reverse complement strand
GGCGCGCTTTTCCTCGACCGCGCGGCCGCCGTCGATCAGGGTCAGCGTCAGCATGGCGTCCTTCAAGGCCGCCAGATCGCGGCCGCCGCCCACGGGCACGCGAAAACTGGCGCGCCGGCCGCCTGGGACCAAAGCCGTCTGGGGCTTGCCGAACCAATAAGGGGACGGACCTTCCACGATAAGATCGGGAGCAAGGAAGGGCGTGCCGGTCTCAACCTCGATGGCGAGCGCATCCGCTCCCGCCAGGGTCACGCCCAGGAAACGCACGTCGTCCTCGGACGCCGGGCGCGGCACCTTGGCGGCGTAGCGGGCGATGAGCGCGGCGAAGGGCGTGGGCCGCCCGCCCCCGGCGGGCAGATCGAGGGCCAGTTCGGCCTCGGCGGGGATGCAGATGTCCTTGCACACGCCGTAGCTAAGCTTCAGCCGCAGGCGCAGGGGTTGACCAGCAGGCATGGCGACGCGGGCGGGAAAAACCACCTCGTCCGCGTAGACGAAACTTTCCAAGCCCGCCTGGTCCAGGCGATGGGGCGCCGGCCAAGACAGGGCCGGGGCAGCGGCGCCATTCGACCCCGTCCAGTCGAATTCCGGCGGCAGGCCGGCGTCGCCAGGGCTGCGCCAATAGGTCTTCCACCCCGGCGCCAGGACGATTTGCACGCCAATATCGAGCCCCCCATCGGCGCCATCGCGGGCCGCGATCAGGCGCGCTTTCCCAGAGTCGGGCCCCGCCCAAGGGCTGGCCGCCTCCATGGCCGCGAGCGGCCCGCAATAGCCCAGGCCAGGAACCGCCCCAAGAACGGCCAAGGCGGCGGCGAGGACAGCAACCCTATGAATAGCAATAATCTTGCGCATGCGGACTATGCTGATCGTGACATGGCTTATTATAGGAATTCTTTAAGCACGACGGGGTCACAATTGCGTCAGCCCCCTGGAAATCGGCCGCCGCGGGCATTACCTGCGGGGAGTATCGAAGCGGTGCCAGCGTAGGACGAGGTCTTTAGGATGCAGATCACGTCGCCGGAATCAGGGTATTTGCATGGCCATCTTCTGGTCGCCATGCCGACCTTGACCGACCCGCGTTTCGCGCGCTCCGTCATCTATATGTGCGCGCACAGCGCCGTTGGCGCCATGGGCCTGGTCATCAACAAGGTCCTGGAAAACATCACCTTCGCCGACCTGTTGGAGCAACTGGGCCTCGACGGCGAGGCGCCCCAGAACGCGCCGCAAGTGCATTTCGGCGGCCCGGTGGAACCCGGACGCGGATTCGTCCTCCATTCCGCCGAATATGTGCGCGAAGGCACCATGCTGGTGGGCAGTGAAGTCGGCCTTACCGCCACCATCGACGTGATGAAGGCCCTCGCCAGCGGCCAAGGGCCGCGCCGCAGCCTGCTGGCGCTAGGCTATGCCGGTTGGGCGGCCGGCCAACTCGACGCCGAAATACAGGCCAATGGGTGGCTGCACGCGCCGCCCGACGAAGAGATCATCTTCGGCAGCAAGGATGCCGACAAGTGGCCGCTCGCCGTGCGCAAAGTCGGGATCGATCCGGGCATGCTGTCCACCGACGCCGGCCACGCCTAGAGCACTATCCGACCAGGTCTAATCACTCCGTTCATGGTTCGAGACGCCGCGCGCCGAGCGCACGGCCCTCGCCACGAACGGCTTTTTTTCATGGCCCGTTCGTCCTGAGGGCCACCTGGAGTTTAACGAAGGGTGGCGTCTCGAAGGACGAATGGGCCGATTCGGAATGATCGGACGCCGGCCTAGGTCGCCGGAACGCCGCGCCGCCAGGGGTCGCGGCTAAGCAACCCGAACAGCACATGATCCTGCCAAGCGCCGTCGATGCACAGATATTGGCGCGCGAACCCTTCGCGGGCGAAACCGCTCGATAGCAGCAACTTTTGGCTGGGCTCGTTGTTCGGCAAGCATGCCGCCTCCAAGCGGCGCAGCCCCAGATCCTCGAACACGAAGCGGATCACCGCCGGCAGCGCCTCGGTCATGTAACGCTGGCCGGCAAAGGGCTTGCCGATCCAATAGCCCACCGCGCAACACTGGCTGACGCCGCGCCGCACGCTCGACAGAGTGACGCCGCCCAGCAGCACGTCGTCGCCACGGCGAAAAATCAGGAACCCGTAGCCCACGTCCTCGCGCGCGTCCCGCGCGTAAAAGCGGAGCCGCCGGCGGTAGGCGCCGCGGCTCAACGCGTCGGAGGGCCAGGTAGGCTCCCAGGGCTTGAGGAACTCGCGGCTTTCGGTGCGGAGTTCCGCCCATTCCGCCCAGTCATTGGCCTGCGGCGGCCGCAAATAAGTACGGGCGGAGTTGAGACAGGGCGTGGCGCCCGCGAGCGCGAAGCGATCAAACACGGCGCCTGCCCAAGTCTAGGTCCCCCATTTTCCCGCCGGCCGCGAGGCCGGGCATCACAGGCGAAATCTTGCCGCGATTTTGTCGTAGTTTTCAAGTCGGCCGATGGGCCCCAGCGCCGCCACGGCCGGCGCGCCCGCGCCCAGCACGCGCCTGGCCGAGCGGACGACGGCGGCGGCGTCGACCTTATCGACGGCGGCGACGATCTCGTCGGCGGTGAGCGGGCGGCCGAAAATCAGCAATTGCCGGCCAACCTGCTCGACGCGGCTCGAGGACGATTCGTGCGACATCATCAGCCCCACTTTGAGCTGGGCGCGCGCCCGCGCCACCTCATCCTCGCCCACCTGGACCGTCGTCTTGGCCATTTCCTCGGCCATCACCGGCACCAGGGGCTCCATGTTCTCCTCGCTGGCGCCGGCATAGACCGCGAACAGGCCGCTGTCGCTGAAGGACGAGGCAAACGAATAGACGGAATAGGCAAGCCCGCGATTTTCGCGCACTTCTTGAAAGAGGCGCGACGACATGCCGCCGCCAAGAAGGGTCGCGTAGACCTGGAGCGCGTAGTAGTCGGGATCGTCATAGGCGAAGCCCGGAAAGGCGATCGCCAGATGCGCCTGATCGAGGTCGCGTTCCGCGCGGTACTCGCCCGAGCCATGGCGCGCGCTCTCAGGGACCACCGCCGGGGCGGCGCGCAGGCCGGCGAACCATTTTTCCGCCAGCGCCACGATCGGCTCGTGCTCCACGGCGCCGGCGGCGCCCAGCACCATGGCGGACGGGCGATACTGCGCCGCCATGAACTCCCACAACTGCTCGCGGCGCATGCCGGTGACAAGCTCGGTGGTCCCGAGGATCGAGCGTCCCATAGGTTGGTCGGGAAACGCCACCGCCTGCAAATGATCGAAGATAACGTCGTCGGGCGTGTCGTTGGTTTGCGCGATCTCCTGCACGATCACGGCGCGCTCGCGCTCGAGCTCCACCGGCTCGAACAACGAGTGCTGCAGAATGTCGGCGACGATGTCGAGGGCCAGGCCCACGTCCTCGTCCATCACGCGGGCGAAATAGGCGGTGTTCTCGCGCGAGGTGTAGGCGTTGAGGTGCCCGCCCACGGCCTCGATTTCCTCGGCGATGGCGCGGGCGCTGCGCCGCTTCGTGCCCTTGAACGCCATGTGCTCCAGCATGTGGGCGATGCCGTTCACCTCGGGCGATTCGTCGCGCGCTCCGGCGCCCACCCACACGCCCACCGAGGCCGTTTTCAGCCCCGGCATGGGATCGGTAACGACACGCAAGCCGTTGGCGAGCGTGGAAATGCGCACGGCCATTCAAAAGTCTCTTTGCCAGAGGATCAGGAGCGCGATCGCTGTTTAATATAGGCACGCACGGCGGCGAAATCAGCCGCTAAGTGGGCGCAACGCTCAGCACCCCGCAGCGCCGCGCCCAGGGCCGGCGGAATTTCCGGCGATTTGCCGATAGCGCGTTGAATCGCCTCGGGAAACTTGGCCGGATGGGCGGTCGCCAGGACCACGGTCGGCAGGGCGGGATCGGCGCCGCGCCGGGCCGCCGCCAGGGCGACCGCCGTGTGCGGGTCGACGATCAGGCCGGTTTCCCGGTGGCAGCGGGCGATCTCGGCCCGGGTCTGGGCTTCGCTCACGCGCGCGCCGTGGAAAAGCCGGCGGGCGGCGGCCAGGGGCCGGCGGCCAAGGCGAAAGCGGCCACGGGCGGCGAACTCGGCCATGAGGCCGGCGGTGGCCCGGCCATCGCGCCCGCAAAGATCGAACAGCAGGCGCTCGAAATTGCTCGCCACCTGGATGTCCATGCTGGGGCTGGACGTGGGCATGACCTTCCGCGCCCGGTATTCGCCAGTGGCGAAAAAGCGCGCCAGGATGTCGTTGCGGTTGGTGGCGACGATCAGGCGTTCCACGGGCAGGCCCATGCGCGCCGCCGCGTAGCCCGCATAGACGTCGCCGAAATTGCCCGTGGGCACGGCGAAGGCGACAGGCCGTTTCGGCGCCCCCAGCGCCACCGCCGCGGTGACATAATAGACGATCTGCGCCATCACCCGCGCCCAGTTGATGGAATTGATGGCCACCAACTGGCGCTCGGCGCGGAGTCCGGGGTCGCGGAACAGCGCCTTCACCAGCGCCTGGCAGTCGTCGAAGCTGCCCGCGATGGCAAGGTTGTAAACATTGCGGTCGGCGACGGTGGTCATCTGGCGGCGCTGCGCCTCGGAGACGCGGCCCGCGGGGTGGAGAATGAAAATGTCGAGGTTCTTGCGCCCGCGGCAGGCGGCAATGGCGGCGGCGCCGGTGTCGCCGGAGGTGGCGCCGATGATGGTGGCGCGGCGGCCGTGGCGGCCAAGGGCCTGGTCGAAAAGGCGCGCCAGCAATTGCAGAGCCACGTCCTTGAAGGCGAGCGTGGGGCCGTGGAACAGCTCCATCAGCCACAAATTCGGCGCCAGTTGCCGCAACGGCGCCACCGCCGCGTGGTCGAAGGTCGCGGCGGCCTCGGCCACCAGGCGGCCGAAGACGGCGGGCCGAATGCTGGCGCCCACAAAGGGCTGCATCACCTCGGCGGCCACGTCGGCATAGGCGCGGCCGGCAAAGGCGGCAAGCCTTGCGGGCTTGAGCTTGGGCCAGTGCGCGGGCACGAACAGCCCGCCGTCGCTGGCCAACCCGGCCAGCAAGACGCCGGCGAAATCGAGCCCCTTGGCGTCACCCCTGGTGCTGATGTAGCGCATGTCTCGTTCAAGCCTGCGCGGAGCGATGTTCGGCGGCGGGAGCGGGCACCGAGGTGTAGCCGAAAAAATCGCGCGCGAATTCCGCGGTCACGCGGTCGAGCCGGCGCTGCACGAAATCGAGAAATTCGTGCAGGCCGCGGCGCAGC
>CAZIVY010000347.1:0-1617 GCA_964542505.1 uncultured Rhodospirillaceae bacterium | reverse complement strand
ATTCTGAACATAGCCGGAGCTGCCGGGCAGGCCGGTGCCGAAGACCGTCCGCAGGATGATCTGGAGCACGGGCAGCACGGCCATTGCCAGCAGGGCGGCTCCCCCCAGCCAGTCCTCGATTTGCCAGTCCCAGCGCGCGGGCCGCGATTTGTTGGCGAGGACGGTCATGTCACTGCGATCCGCCGCGCGCCCGGAACTCGTCGCGAAGTCTTTCCACTTCGGCGGCGAAGTCGGCGGTAGCGCCCGATCCCACGAGGCGCGGATAGCCGGCGCGGGCGTCCTGTTCCCAGAGATCGACCGCGGCGGGCGGCACCGGATGAACCGCCAGCCCGTGCTTCTGCATCACCCGAACGGCATCGTCGTTGAACTTCTGGATGCTCCCCTTAAGCCGCGCACCCGTATCGCGAGCCGCGCGCAGCAGCGGCGGCTTCAGGTCGTCGCGGATCGTCCGCCATTTCGCCATGGTAATCACGACGGCGCCGGGGAGCGGCGCCCATTTTACGTCGGTCATGTGCGCCGCCAAGCCAAACCACTGGAACGACAGGGCGGCCACGGGCGTCGTGGAAAAGGCCTGGATCAGGCCGGACTGCAGGGCGCCATGCATGTCGGTGACCGCCAAGGGCACCGGGTTATATCCCGCTTGCGTCCACGCATCGGCGGCGGCCTGATCGCCGGCCCAAGTGAAAAGGCGCAAGGGCTTCAGATCGGCCGGGCGCACCACCGGCTCTTGGGCAAAAAGGTAGACCCAGCCGGCATCGCCCCAGGTCAGGAGCTTGAAGCCCCTTTGCTCGAGCAAGGATTCGAACCGGGGCCCAAGCCGGTCGCGCACATAGTCAAGCTCGGCGTCCGACTGCAGCAACATAGGCAGCCACAGCGCCCGAATCTCGGGCACGATCGACGACAGCCCCTCGGTGGTCAGCGCCGCGGCGTGAAGCTGACCGATCCGCAGCTTGCGCACCATGTCCTGCTCGTCGCCGGCCACGCCCCCGGGATAGATTCGCAATTCGACGCCGCCGGCGCTCTCCCCTCGCCACGCCTCGCCCATGTCGCGCAGATAATTGAGCCAGGGCGAGCCATCGGGCGCAAGAGTTCCCAGCTTGACTGTCTGCGCCGCGAGCGGCGAGGCCGCGGCCAGGACTGCGGCGGCAAGCAGTGTTCGGATGCAGGTTTTCATTGCGTCTCCTCCGTGCCGTTCGATTCGATAAAGAGCTCCGGGATGCGCGTAACGAGCCATTCGGCGCGGCGCCGGGCTAGGACATTGGCGAGCCGCAGTTCCGGCGCCCGGTCGGGGTCGACGGCGCGCGCCGCCGCGAGCAGCGCCCGGAACTCGGCCACGTCCTGCGCGCCGACCGCCACCGCTTCCGCGAGCGCAAGATGAGCCGAAGCGCGCAACCCGCCGGAGAGCGCCAGCGCTTGCCGATAATGCCGCCGCGCCGCGCCGGCGCTGCCGCCCGGCCGGCCGCCCTCGTAGGCGATGAAGAAGTCGTGCGCCGCGCCGCGGTCGAAGCTTTCATCGAGCGCGAGGACCCGCTCGACCAGCGCCGCGGCCAGGGGCAGCTCGGCGATCAAATCGAGATTGTCCTTGGCGGCGCTTAGCGCGCCGGCCCAGGCAGCGCC
>CAZIVY010000346.1:0-22517 GCA_964542505.1 uncultured Rhodospirillaceae bacterium | reverse complement strand
CGGTTTCCGGTCCGCCGCCCGGGTAGGTCGCGCGAGGCGGCCGGCAACGGCCGTCCCAGATGAATGGCTATCCCCCGCGCGCAAGCGTGGGGACAGAACCCGGCTTACAGGCCATCTGGCGCTTGTTTTTCAGCTTGGGCACGTGTTAGGCCGGGGTCGTCGAGGCCCTGGGAGGGCCTCCCAGGCGGCCCCAGGGGCATGCCAAAGGGCGGCGGCGGGGGTGGTTTTGGCCACAACTTCGCCACCCCGGGGCGCCGTCACATTGCGAACGCCGGGCCAACATAATGGCGCCATAAACAACGCCCTATTTGCCGCCCAGTCGCAGCTATTGACGTACCGGCCCGCCGACACCGCAATAGGTAGCAATATGTAGCGGGGCATTTGAACGTCGGGTCGCAAGTTATTGTGTTTACGAAGTTTTTACGCTTTTGTTGGTTGACTCCCATTCAGGCCCATGATAACCCACGCGTTCCCATGTACGAGTTCCGCTGCTTGCAAGGGGACCCGGACACGCCGGGATGACGCTCGGGGGGCCGAGGGAGCGTTGTGTTGGACCAGTTTCTGTCCACGTTTACGAACAAGATCGACCGCAAGGGACGGGTGTCGGTTCCAGCCGATTACCGCGCCGTCCTGGCGCGGCGCAATTCGCCGCGCCTCGTTCTCTACCCCGCCGTCCACTACCCGGCCATCGAAGGCGCGGGCGAGGATTACCTCGCCGAGCTCGACCGGCGCATCGAATCGTTGCCGCCGCTCAGCCAGGAGCGCGACGATCTGGTGTTCGCCATCAAGCCGGCGATCCACCATCTCGCTTTCGACAGCGAGGGGCGCGTGATGCTGAGCGACGACCTTGTGCGACATGCGGGGTTGAGCGAAGCCGCCGTGTTCGTGGGGCTCGGCGCGAGTTTCCAGATCTGGACGCCCGAACGCTGGGACGAGCGGCGCCAGCGGGCGCTGGAAAGCGCGCGCGCGTCGCGTCCAAGCCGGGGCGCCGTCCGTTGAACTCGTTCCGGCATCTTCCGGTGATGGCCGCCGAAGTGGTGGCGGCCTTGGCGCCCGTCGCCGGGGCGCTCATCGTCGATGGCACTTTCGGCGCCGGCGGGTATTCCTCGGCGTTGCTCGCGGCGGCCGCGTGCCGGGTCATCGGCATCGACCGCGATCCGCGCGCCGTCGCCGGCGCGGCGGCCTTGCGCGAGAGTTACGGCGATCGGCTGGAAGTCATCGAAGGCCGCTTCGCCGACATGGAATCGCTTTTAGCCGCGCGCGGCGTCACCGCCGTCAACGGCGTCGCTTTCGATCTCGGGCTGTCCTCCCTTCAGCTCGATGATCCGGCGCGCGGCTTTTCCTTTCAGAGCGACGGTCCGCTCGACATGCGCCAGGGAACAGGCGCGCTGACCGCGGCCGATCTGGTCAACGGCTTGAGCGAGGCGGATCTGCGCGACACGCTGCGCCGCCTGGGCGAGGAACCGCGCGCCAAGGCGATCGCGCGCGCCATCGTGAAGGAACGCGGCGAGCGGCCGATCGCGCGCACGTCCGAGCTGGCGGCGATCGTGGCGCGGGTGGCGCGCGGCGCGCCGGGGCACCACCCGGCGACGCGCACCTTTCAGGCGCTGCGCATGCGCGTCAACGACGAACTGGGCGAGCTTGAGGGAGGCCTCGCCGCCGCCGAGCGCGTCCTGGCGCCAAAGGGGCGCCTGGCGGTGGTGGCGTTTCATTCGCTCGAGGACCGCATGGTGAAGCGCTTCCTGGTTCGCCGGGGCGGACGGCGCCCGGCGCCCTCGCGCCATTTGCCGCCGCTGCCCGCGCCGGCGCGGGCGCCGTCGTGGCAATTGCTTTTTTCCGGCGTCATGAAGCCCAGCGCCGCCGAAATCGCCGCCAATCCGCGCGCGCGTTCCGCCCGGCTGCGCGCCGCCGAGCGCACCCCCGCGCCGCCTTGGCCGGCCGACGACGAGACCGCGGCATGAAAGGTTTCTTGACCGCGGCGACGCTGGCGCTGACGCTGCTCGTGTTGCTGGCCCTTTACCGCATGGCCCACGAGGTGCGGGCGCTGGAGCGGCAATTGAGCGAACTCGACCGCGTGCTGGTGGATGAACGCCAGGCCATCGGCGTGCTGGAAGCGGAGTGGAGCTATCTCGCGCGTCCGGCGGCGGTTCAGGCGCGGGCCTTGCGCCATCTCGATCTGGTGCCGCTGACCGCGCGCCAGGTGACCCATTTCGCCGACCTGCCGACGCGGCAGGAACGTCTTCGCCTGGAACCGACGACCGCGTACCGGCCGCGCCCGCGACCGGCCGGGATGCTGGCCGATAGCGCCCAGGGGGCACCATGAATCGACTACACCGTTCGCGGCGCGCGCGCGCCAGCACGCCGGCCGACATGGCCGGGCTTCCCAGCCTGGTGCACCTGGACGGCGGCGCGAAGCTCGCCATCGAAACCGCGCGCACGCGCCTGGTGATCATGGGGTCGTTGTTCACGCTCGCTTTCGCGGTGCTGGCCGTCCGGTCGGTGGACGTGACGCTGCTGCGCGCCGCGCCCGAATCCACGCTCGACCGCCTGGCCGTGGACGAGGCCGCGCCGGCGATGCAGCGCCGCCCCATCGTCGACCGCAACGGCGTGCTGCTGGCGGCCAATTTGCCGACGGTGTCGCTTTATGCCGACGCGCGCCGGGTGCCGCAGCCGGCGCGGCAAACCGCGTCGCTGGCGCTCGCGCTGCCGGATGTGCCGGCCGCCGACATCGCGCAGAAACTCGGGTCGGGAAAAAGCTTCATCTGGATCAAGCGCCACCTGACGCCCGGCGAGCACCACAAGGTGAACGCGCTCGGCATCCCCGGTCTCTCGTTCCAGCCCGCGCAGCGGCGCATCTACCCGCACGGGGCGTTGCTGGCGCACGTGCTCGGCGCCACCGACATCGATAACCGCGGCATCGCCGGCGCGGAACAGTTCTTCGATTCGGCGCTCGACGATCCGGCGCGGAGCAACGAGCCGCTGGCGCTCTCCATCGATCTGCGCGTCCAGCACGCGATGCGCGACGAACTGCAACGGGCGGTCATTCGCCACCGGGCGCTGGGCGGCGGCGGCCTGGTGCTCGACGCGCACAGCGGCGAGGTGCTGGCGCTGGTTTCGCTGCCCGACTTCGATCCGGCGGCGGCGGACGGCCCGGAGGCGGCGCGCTTCAACCGCATCACCATGGGCAGCTACGAACTGGGCTCGGCGTTGAAGACGCTGACCGCCGCCATGGCGCTCGACGCCGGCGTCGTGGGACCGGACGGCGGCTATGACGCCTCGACGCCCATCCGCATGGCGCGCTTCACCATCCGCGACAGTCACCCGAAGAACCGCTGGCTGAGCGTGCCGGAGATCGTCGTCTATTCCTCCAACATCGGCGCCGCCAAGATGGCGCTCGACGTGGGGGCCGAGGGGCAGCGGGCGTTCCTCGACCGCATGGGGCTGCTGCGGCGCGCGACGCTGGAACTGCCGGAATTGAGCGCGCCGCAAGTGCCGCGCCACTGGCGCGAAATCGAAACCATGACCATCGGCTTCGGTCACGGCCTGGCGGTGAGCCCGCTGCAACTGGCGAATTCCGTGGCGGCGCTGGTCAATGGGGGCGTGCTGCGCCCGGCGACGCTGGTGCGCGCGGCGGAAGGCGCCCCGGTGCGCGGCCAGCAGGTCATCCGGCCGCAAACGTCGGACTTGTTGCGGCGCATGATGTGGCAGGCGGTGGACGGCGGAACCGGCAAGCAGGCCGCGGTCGAGGGCTATCTGGTGGGCGGCAAGACCGGCACGGCGGAAAAGGCCGCCCGCGGCGGCTACGACCGCAAGGCGCTGCTCAACACCTTCGTCGGCGCCTTTCCGATGAACGCGCCGCGCTACGTGGTGATCGGAATCCTGGACGAACCCGAGGCGACGCGCGAAACGCGCGGCTACGCCACCGCCGGCTGGAACATCGCGCCGGCGGTGGGGGCCATCATCCGCCGCATCGCGCCCATTCTCGGCGTGCAGCCGGTGGACGAGAACGCGCCCGAAGTGCGCGAGACGGTGCACCTCTCGTCGCTCAAACCGGCGGAGCGCAAATTTGCGGCTCACTGAACTTCTGGGCGAACCCGCGGCATCAGGCAACCCGGAGATCGCGGGCCTCGCCGACGACAGCCGCCAGGTGCGCCCGGGATTCCTTTTCGCGGCGCTGGCCGGAAGCCGCGCCGACGGCGCGCGCTTTATCGACGAGGCGGTGAGGCGCGGCGCGGTGGCGGTGCTGGCGGCGCCGGGCGCCAAGGTGCCGCCGCCGGCGGTGCTGGTGGCCGAGCCCGAGCCACGGTTGCGGCTGGCGCGGATCGCGGCGCGCTTCTTCGGCGCGCAACCGCGCACCATCGTCGCGGTGACGGGAACCAGCGGCAAGACCTCGGTCGCCGAATTCACCCGCCAGTTGTGGACGGCGCTCGGCCATCGCGCGGCGAGCCTCGGCACGCTCGGCATCAAGGCGCCGGATAAAACGGAGCCGCTGGCCCACACCACGCCCGACCCGATCACGCTGCACCGGGCGCTCGGCGATCTCCAGCGCCGCGGCATCGAGCATGTGGCGCTGGAGGCGTCGAGCCACGGGCTCGATCAACGGCGCCTCGACGCCGTGCGCCTCGCCGCCGCCGCTTTCACCAATCTGTCGCGCGACCACATGGATTACCACGCCAACGCCGACGACTACGCGGCGGCGAAGCTGCGGCTCTTCACCACCGTCCTGCCGCCGGGCGGCGCCGCCGTCATCAATGCCGACAGCGAGCGGGCGCAGGCGTTCGCCGCCGCCGCCAGCGAGCGCGGCCAGCGGGTGCTGACCTATGGCCGCCAGGGGCGCGACTTCCGCCTGCTGGAAACGCGGGCGCATGCGCGCGGCCTGGTGGTAAGCGCGGAAATCCTTGGCCGCCGCCGCCAGGTCGAACTGAAGCTGGCGGGCGCCTTCCAGGCCGGCAACGCGCTTTGCGCGCTGGGGCTGGTGACGGCCAGCGGCGCGCCGGCGGAAGCGGCGGTGGCGGCGCTGGATCAACTCACCGGCGTCCCCGGGCGCATGCAGCAGGTGGCGGTAACGCCCGATGGCGCGCCGGTCTATGTCGATTACGCCCACAAGCCCGACGCGCTGGCGACCGTGCTGACGGAGCTGCGGCCCCATGTGGGCCGGCGGCTGGTGGTGGTGTTCGGCTGCGGCGGCGACCGCGACCGGGGCAAGCGGCCGCTGATGGGCGAAATCGCGGCGCGCCTCGCCGACCGTATCTTCGTTACCGACGACAACCCGCGCGGCGAGGACCCGGCGGCGATTCGCGCCGCCATCATGGCCGCCTGTCCGGGGGCGACCGAAATCGGCGACCGCCGCGCCGCCATCCGCCAGGCGGTGGCGGGGCTCGGCGCGGGCGACGTCCTGGTGGTCGCCGGCAAGGGCCATGAACAAGGCCAGATCGTCGGCGCCACGGTGCTGCCCTTCGACGACGCGGTGGCGGCGCGCGAGGCGGTGACCGCCGCCCAACGTCAACACGAGGCCTGCTGATGGCGGGCAAGGCGCTATGGACTTCCACCACCGCCGCCGCCGCCACGGGCGGCAAGGCGCGCGGGAAATGGTCGGCGCGCGGGGTCGCCATCGACAGCCGCGCGGTATCGAGCGGCGATCTGTTCGTGGCGCTGCGCGGGCCGAATTTCGACGGCCACGATTTTGTCGCCCCGGCGCTGCGCGCGGGCGCCGCCGCCGCCGCGGTGTCGCGGGCGCCGGAAGGACTGCCGGCCAGGCCGCCGCTGCTGGTGGTGGGCGATACGCTCAAGGCGTTGAACGATCTCGGCCGGGCGGGACGGGCGCGGAGCAAGGCCGGCATCGTCGCCGTCACCGGCAGCGTCGGCAAGACCGGCACCAAGGAAGCCTTGCGCCATTGCCTGGGCCGGCTGGGCCATGTCTACGCTTCCGCCGGCAGCTTCAACAATCTGTGGGGCGTGCCGGTGTCGCTGGCGCGCATGCCCACCGACGCGCGCTTCGGCGTTTTCGAGATCGGCATGAACCATGCCGGCGAAATCCGGCCCCTGGTGCGCCTGGTGCGCCCGCAGGTGGCGCTGATCACCACCGTCGAGGCGGTGCACAGCGAGTTCTTTCCCGATATCGGCGCCATCGCCGACGCCAAGGCGGAAATCCTCGAAGGGGTGGAGCCCGGCGGCGCGGCGGTGCTGAATCGCGACAACGCCATGTTCGACCGCCTGGCGGCGCGGGCGAAGTCGCTCGGCATCGCCCGCGTCGTCAGCTTCGGCAGCCGGCCCGGTTCCACGGCGCGGCTCAAGGGCCACACGGCGTTCCCCGGCGGTTCCACGGTCGAGGCTGAAATCGGCGGCCAACGCCTCAACTACACGGTGGGCATCGCGGGCGCGCATTGGGTGATGAATTCGCTGGCGGTGGTGGCGGTGGCGCACGCGCTCGGCGTCGACGTGGCGAAAGTCGCGGCGGCGCTGGCCGAAATCCAGCCGCTCAAGGGCCGGGGCCAGCGTCATCGGGTGGAATGCGGCGCCGGAACCTTCGAGCTGATCGACGACAGTTACAACGCCTCTCCCGCCAGCATGCGCGCCGCGTTTCAAACGCTGGGCGCCAGCGCCGCCGGCGCCCACGGCCGGCGCATCGCCGCGCTTGGCGACATGCTTGAGCTCGGCGAGCGGAGCCGGGAACTGCACGCCGCGCTGGCGGCCGACCTGGTCGCCGCCGGCGTCGACCTGGTGTTCACCGCCGGCCCGCAAATGCGCGTCCTCCACGACCAACTGCCGCCGGCCCTGCGCGGCAGCCATGCCGCCGCCGCCGGCGATTTGATCGCGTCCTTGCGCGAGGCGCTTGCCGGCGGCGACGTGGTGCTGGTCAAGGGCTCCAATGGCAGCCGCATGGGCAAGGTGGTCGAAGCCCTGCTTGCCGGCGCCGCCGCGCCCGCGCGCGCGGCCAATGGCTGAGGCGGAACATGCTCTATCACGTCCTCTATCCCTTCGCCGACCAGTTCAGCGCGCTCAATCTTTTCCGCTACATCACCTTCCGCACCGGCGGCGCGCTGCTCACCGCCATGCTCATCAGTTTCCTGTTCGGGCAGCCGATCATCAATTGGCTGCGCTCGCGCCAAGGCAAGGGCCAGCCGATCCGCGACGACGGCCCGCAAAGCCACATCATCGCCAAGGCGGGCACCCCGACCATGGGCGGGTTCCTGATTCTGCTCGGGCTCGCCGGCGGCACCTTGCTGTGGGCGGACCTGAGCAACCGCTATGTGTGGGCGGTGCTGCTGCTCACCATCGCTTTCGGGCTCATCGGTTTCGCCGACGATTACCTGAAGGTGACGCGCTACAACCCGCGCGGCGTGCCGGGCAAACTGAAGCTGCTGCTGCAGGTGATCATATCGGCGGCCACCAGCCTGTGGATCATCGCCATCATGCGCTCGCCCCTCGACACCAGCCTGGCGGTGCCGTTCTTCAAGGACTTTCTGTTCAACCTCGGCTGGTTCATGGTGCCCTTCGCCGTGTTCGTCATGGTCGGCGCCTCGAACGCGGTCAATCTCACCGACGGCCTCGACGGGCTGGCGATCGTGCCGGTGATGATCGCCGCCGCCAGCTTTGCCCTCATCGCCTATCTGGTGGGCAACACGGTGTTCTCGAATTACCTGCAGATCCACTACGTGCCGCGCGCCGGCGAACTCGCCGTGCTGTGCGGCGCCTTGCTCGGCGCCGGGATCGGATTCCTGTGGTTCAACGCCCCGCCGGCCATGGTGTTCATGGGCGACACCGGATCGCTGGCGCTGGGCGGCGCGCTGGGCGCGGTGAGCGTGATCACCAAGCACGAACTGGTGCTGGCCATCATCGGCGGCCTGTTCGTGCTCGAGGCGGTTTCGGTGATCGTGCAGGTGGCGTCCTTCAAGCTCACGGGCAAGCGCGTCTTCCGCATGGCGCCGCTGCACCACCACTTCGAGCAGAAGGGTTGGGCCGAGGCCACCATCGTGATTCGCTTCTGGATCATCGCCGTGATCCTGGCGCTGGTTGGCCTGGCGACGCTCAAGCTGCGGTGACGACGATGATTCCCATCAGCCGATTCGCCACCCGTCCGGTCGCCGTCTTCGGCCTTGGGCGCAGCGGCATGGCGGCGGCGCGGGCGCTGATGGCGGGCAACGCGGAGGTGCGCGCCTGGGACGACGGCGAGGCGGCGCGCGGCGCGGCCGCCGCCGCCGGCGTGCCGCTCGCCGATCCCGCGACCCTGGATTGGTCGGCGGTGGCGGCGCTGGTGCTGGCGCCGGGAGTGCCGCTTACTTTTCCGGCGCCCCACCCGGTGGTGCGCCTGGCGCGCGCGCGCGGCGTGCCGGTGATCGGCGACATCGAGTTGCTGGTTGGCGGCCGGCGGGCGCGCCGCGTCGCCGGCATCACCGGCACCAACGGCAAGTCGACGACCACCGCGTTGATCGGCCATCTGCTGGCGCAAAGCGGGCGCCGCGCACAGGTGGGCGGCAATCTCGGCACCCCGGCGCTGGACTTGGAGCCCTTGGGGTCGGACGACGTCTACGTGCTGGAAATGTCGTCCTACCAGCTCGATTTGACGCCGTCCTGGCGCCCGGAAGTGGGCGTGCTCCTCAACATCGCCCCCGACCATCTCGACCGCCACGGTTCCATGGCCGGTTACGTGGCGGCCAAGCGCCTGATGTTCGCCCAACAGCAGGCGGGCGACGTGGCGATTATCGGCGTCGACGACGAAGCCTCCGCCGCCACCGCCGCCGACGTGCGCGCCCGGCACGGCCCGCGCGTGATCGCGCTTCACGTGGGCGGCCGGCGCGACGAGGGCGTCAGCGTGGTTGACGGGCGGATGTTCGACCAGGGGCGCGAGATCGGCGACCTTAACGCCTGCGCGACGCTGTTGGGGCGCCATAACTGGCAGAACGCGGCCGGCGCCTACGCGGCGACGCGGGCGCTGGGCCTGGGCATCGACGCCATTCTGGCGTCGATGGCGAATTTCCCCGGCCTCGCGCACCGCCAGGAAGTCGTGGGCCGCATCGACGGCGTCGCCTTCGTCAACGACAGCAAGGCGACCAACGCCGACGCCACGGCGAAGGCGCTGGCCTGCTACGAGCACATTTACTGGATCGCCGGCGGCCGCGCCAAGGAAGGCGGCATCGCCGAGCTGGCGCCCTATTGGCCGCGCATCCGTCATGCTTTTTTCATTGGCGAGGCGGCGGAGGCTTTTGCCGCCGAGGCCGCGGGCAAGGCGCCGGCCAGCATCGTCCGCACGCTGGAGAGCGCCGTCACCGAGGCGTTTGCCCGCGCGCGCGCCGAGGGCGTGGATGGCGCGGTGGTGGTGCTGTCGCCGGCCTGCGCCTCTTTCGATCAGTTCCGCAACTTCGAGCATCGCGGCGACGTCTTCCGCCAGTTGGTGGCGGCGCTGGCCGGCAACCAGGCCGCGACAAGAAACGGCGCCGCCGCATGATCGCGGTATCGCGCACCGATACCTCGGTCGTCGGCCGCTGGTGGTGGACCGTCGACCGCTGGATGCTGGCGGCGCTGGCGGTGCTGCTGGCCATCGGCGCGGTGCTGACGCTGGCGGCGTCGCCGGCGACGGCGCAGCGCATCGGCCTGCCGCCCTATCATTTCGTTTTGCGCCAGGCGCTCTATCTGGGGCCGGCGCTGCTGTCGATGTGGGGGGTGTCGCTGCTGCCGACGCACGCCGTTCGCCGGCTGGCGGTGGTGGCCATGCTGGCGGCGCTGGCGCTGATGGCGGCGACCACCATGATCGGCGAGGAAGTGAAGGGCGCCCGCCGCTGGCTCTATTTCGGCGGCCTGTCGCTGCAACCCTCGGAATTCTTCAAGCCGGCTTTCGCCGTGGTCACCGGCTGGCTGCTGGCGGAATGGCGCCGCGACGAGAACCCGGCGCCGGCCATCGCCGGAGCGGGCCTGGCGGCGATCGCGGCGCTGCTGCTGGTGCGCCAGCCCGACATCGGCATGCTGGTGGTGGTGATGGCGGTGTGGGCGGCGCAACTGTTCATCGCCGGCCTGCCCATGGCGTGGGTGGGCGCGCTGGCGGGGCTGGGCGTGGGCGGAATCGCCGCCGCCTACGCGCTGGTGCCGCACGTGGCGAGCCGCATCGACCGCTTCATCGATCCCGGTGGGCGCGACAACTACCAGATCGAGCGGGCGCTCGACGCCTTCGCCGCCGGCGGCCTGTTCGGCCGTGGCCCCGGCGAGGGGTCGGTGAAGTCGTCGCTGCCCGACGCCCATACCGATTTCATCTTCGCCGTCGCCGGCGAGGAGTTCGGCTTGTGGCTGTGCCTGGCGATCATCGCCGTCTTCGCCTTCATCGTCGTGCGCGGGCTGGCGCGGCTGCTGCGGGAAAACGACCTGTTCGTGCTTTACGCCGCCGCCGGCTTGTTCATTCAGTTCGGCTTGCAAGCGGCGATCAACATCGGCGTCAATTTGCGCCTGCTGCCCACCAAGGGCATGACCTTGCCGTTCCTGTCCTACGGCGGATCGTCGCTGCTGGCGCTGGCGTTCGGCATGGGCATGCTGCTGGCGCTTTGCCGGACGCGCCCCGACGCGGAGGGGTGGCGATGAACGGGCGCCCCATCGCTCTGGCGGCCGGCGGCACCGGCGGGCACGTCTTTCCCGCCGAGGCGCTGGCGGCGGAATTGACGCGCCGCGGCCACCGCCCGGTGCTGGTGACCGACCGGCGGGGCAGCGGCTATGAGCGGCGCTTCCCCGGCATCGAGGTGGTGCGCGTGCGCGCCGCCACGTTCGCCGGGCGCGGCGCGCTGGGCAAATTGATGGCGGCGGCGGAAATCGGCCTCGGCGCCTGGGAAGCGCGGCTCGCGCTCCGCGCCCTCGGACCGGCGGCGGTGGTGGGCTTCGGCGGCTATCCCTCGCTCCCCACCATGCTGGCGGCGGGCACGCTGGGGCTGCCCACGGTGGTGCACGAACAGAACGCCAGGCTGGGGCGCGTCAACCGCCTGCTGGCGGCGCGCGCCAAGGCCGTCGCCGCGTCGTTCGAGGACATGCAGGGGCTGCGCGCGGAGGACGCCGCCAAGGTCACGCTCACCGGCAATCCGGTGCGTCCGGCGATCGTGGCGCTGCGCGACCAGCCTTACAGCGCCCCGGCGGCGGGCGCGCCGGTGCGGATCTTGATTCTTGGCGGCAGCCAGGGCGCGACCGTGCTGAGCGACGTGGTGCCGCAAGCGCTGATCGGCCTGCCGGCGGCGTTGCGCGCGCGTCTTTCCGTCGCGCAGCAATGCCGGGCGGAAGACCTGGCGCGCGTGCGGGCGGCCTACGCCTATGCGCGCATGGACGTGGAGCTGGCGGCTTTTTTCGACGATGTTCCGGCGCGCCTCGCCGCCTGCCATCTCGCCATCACGCGCGCCGGGGCCTCGACGGTGAGCGAGCTCAACGTCATCGGACGGCCGGCGATCCTGGTGCCCTACCGGCACGCGGCGGACGACCACCAGACCGCCAACGCCATGTCGGCGGTGACCGCGGGCGCGGCGAAAATGCTGGCGGCCGACGGCTTCACCCCCGCCGCCCTTGCCGACACGGTGACGGCGCTGCTGGCCGATGGCGCGGGCCTGGAGGCCATGGCGGCGGCGGCGCGGGGCCTGGGCCGGGCGGACGCGGCGGCGCGACTTGCCGACCTGGTGGAGAGCCTCGCCAATGGCGGCGCGGTGGATGAAACCCAACGGAGAGCGGCATGAAGACGCTGCCCTTCGACATCGGCGTCACCCATTTCGTCGGCATCGGCGGCATCGGCATGAGCGGCATCGCCGAGGTCATGCACAACCTCGGCTACAAGGTGCAGGGTTCCGACGCCTCCTCGGGCGGCAATGTGCGCCGGTTGCGCGACCTCGGCGTTCCCGTCTTCGAGGGCCACAAGGCCGAAAACCTGGGCAACGCCAAGGTGGTGGTGATGTCCTCGGCCATCAAGGCCGACAACCCGGAATTGAGCGCCGCGCGCGAGCGCCTGATCCCGGTGATACGCCGCGCCGAGATGCTGGCCGAGCTCATGCGCCTGAAATGGTCGGTGGCCATCGCCGGCACGCACGGCAAGACCACCACGACCTCGCTGGTGGCCGCCATGTTCGAGGGCGCCGGGCTAGACCCGACGGTGATCAACGGCGGCATCATCAACGCCTACGGCACCAACGCGCGCCTCGGCGGCGGCGAGTGGATGGTGGTGGAGGCGGACGAAAGCGACGGCAGCTTCCTGCGCCTGCCGGCCACCGTCGCCGTGGTCACCAACATCGACCCCGAGCACCTGGATCACTTCGGCACCTTCGACCGCGTGCGCGACGCGTTCCGCCAGTTCGTCGAAAGCATTCCCTTCTACAGCTTCGCCGTGGTCTGCATCGACCACCCGGAAGTGCAGAACATGATCGGCCGCATCAGCGACCGGCGGCTGGTGACCTATGGCTTCAGCCCGCAGGCGGACGTGCGCGCGCTCAACCTCGAACAGTCGCCCGCGGGCGGGCGCTTCGACGTGCAGTTGAGCGACCGGGTGCTGGGCGGCCCGCACGCCATCGAGGACTTGCGGCTGCCGATACTCGGCCGCCACAACGTGCAGAACGCGCTGGCGGCCATGGCGGTGGCGAACGAGCTCGGCTTCAGCCACGCGGCGGTGCGGCGCACGCTGGCCGGATTCAAGGGCGTGCGGCGCCGCTTCACCAAGACCGGCGAGGTCGCCGGCATCACGGTGATCGACGACTATGGCCACCACCCGGTGGAAATCGCCGCCGTGCTGACGGCGGCGCGCCAGGCCCATGCCGGGCGCGTCATCGCCGTGGTGCAGCCGCACCGCTACACGCGCCTGCGCGATCTGTTCGAGGACTTCTGCACCTGCTTCAACCATGCCGACACGGTGATCGTCGCCGACGTCTACGCGGCCGGCGAGCCGCCCATCGAGGGCATTCACCGCGATGCGCTGGTGGAAGGCTTGCGCAAGCGCGGCCACCGCCACGCTGTCCCGCTACCGTCGCCGGACGCCCTGGCCGACATGATCGCCGCCGAGGCGAGCGCCGGCGACATGGTGGTTTGCCTCGGCGCCGGGAGCATCACCACCTGGGCCAATGCCTTGCCGGCGGAACTGGCGCAGCGCCTCGATCCGTCGGGCGTCAAGGTGGGAACGTGAACGGCGCCGCGACCGTATCGCGCCCCACGGGCCGGCTGCTCGACCGGCTGCCGCCGGTGCGCGGTCGCTACGCCGAGGGCGTGGCGCTCGCCGGCATGACCTGGTTTCGCGTCGGCGGCGCGGCGGAGGTCATGTTCCGCCCGGCGGACCGCGACGACTTGGTGCATTTCCTGCGCGAGCGGCCGCGCGAGGTTCCGCTGACGGTGCTGGGGGTCGGCTCCAACTCGTTGGTGCGCGACGGCGGCATCGCCGGCGTGGTGATCCGGCTGGGGCGGAACTTCGCCGAGATCGCCGTGCGCGAGGGCGGGGGCGGGGTCGAGGTCGAAGCCGGCGCCGGCGCGCTCGACATCAACGTGGCGCTCGCGGCCCGCGACAAGGGCGTCGCCGGATTGGAGTTCTTGCGCGGCGTGCCGGGCACCATCGGCGGCGCGTTGCGCATGAACGCCGGCGCCTATGGGCGCGAGATGACCGACGTGGTCCTGGCCGCCGAGGCGGTGGACGCCAAGGGCGACGCGCGGCGGCTCTCGCCGGCGGACCTCGGTTTCACCTACCGTCATTGCGCGGCGCCGGACGACTGGATTTTCACCCGCGCTTTCCTGAAAGGCGAGGCGGGCGATCGCCAAGCCATCGCGCGGCGCATGGCCGAGATCACCGACGCGCGCGAGTCGACGCAACCGGTGCGCAGCCGCACCGGCGGCTCCACCTTCTGCAATCCGCCGGGAAAAAAGGCCTGGCAGCTGATCGACGCCGCCGGCTGCCGCGGCCTTCGCCGCGGCGGCGCGCAGGTTTCGGAACAGCACTGCAACTTCCTCATCAACACCGGCGAGGCCACGGCGGCGGAGCTGGAGGAACTGGGCGAGGAAGTGCGCCGGCGCGTCCTGGCCGCGAGCGGCGTCGAGCTCGAATGGGAAATTCGCCGCCTGGGCGTGGCCGCAACCCGCGGGGGCGACGCATGAGCCGGCATGTGGCGGTGCTCATGGGCGGCTGGTCGAGCGAGCGCGACGTGTCGCTGGTGTCGGGCCGCGCGGTGGCGGCGGCGCTGAGGCAAGCCGGCTACCGCGCCACCGAGGTCGACGCCCAGCGCAACATGGGCGAGGAACTGATGCGCCTCAAGCCCGACGTGGTGTTCAACGCCCTCCACGGCCGCTTCGGCGAGGACGGCAAGGCGCAAGGCGTGCTGGAAATCCTCGGCCTGCCCTACACCCATTCCGGGGTGCTGGCCTCGGCGCTGGCCATGGACAAGCCGATGGCCAAGCGCCTGTTCGCCGACGCCGGCATTCCGCTGGCGGCGGGCATGGTGGTGTCGCGGGCGGAGTTCATGCGCGCGCCGCCGTTTCCGCCCCCTTATGTGATCAAGCCGCTCAACGAGGGATCCTCGGTGGGCGTGCGCATCGTCATGGACGGCGACAATTTCAAGCCCGCCGACGACCGCAACTGGAGCCATGGCGGCGAGGTCCTGGTGGAACGCTACATCCCCGGGCGCGAAATCCAGGTGGCGGTGATGGGCGACGAGGCGCTGGGCGCGATTGAAATCCAGCCGCTCGGCCGCTTCTACGACTATGAGGCGAAATACACCGCCGGCCGCGCCCGCCACGTCATGCCGGCGGCCATCGAACCCGCCGACTACGCCGAGGCGCTGCGGCTCGGCCTGCTGGCGCACCAGACCCTGGGTTGCCGCGGCGTCAGCCGCGCCGATTTGCGCTTCGACGACACGCGCGGGAAGGGGCGCTTCTACATGCTGGAAATCAACACCCAGCCGGGAATGACGCCGCTGTCGCTGGTGCCGGAGATCGCCGCCCACAAGGGCATCGGATTCGTCGATCTGGTGCGTTGGCTGGTGGAGGACGCGGGATGCGACCGCTGATTATCGCCCCCGAGGACCGGCCGGCGCCCCCCCGCCGGCGCGCCGGCGCGCGCGCGCCGGCGCGCGAAAGGACGCCCGCGCGCTGGCGCGGCTTTACCCGGCCCATGTTCGCGCCGGGCGCGCGGCTCGGCCGCGCCGGGCTGGCGGCCGGGGTGCTGGCGCTTCTCGCCGCCGGAGGGAGCCTTGCTTTTGCCGGGGTGTTCGACCGCGGCGTTGAGCGCGCCGTCCGGGCGCTGGCCCGCTTCAGCGCCGACACCGGGCTGGCGGTGCGCGCGATCGAGGTCAAGGGGCGCGAGCGCCTGGCGCCCGAAACGCTCCGCCGCGCCATCGACGTGGCGCCGGGCGCGCCGATCCTGTTCGTGGACATCGAACAGGTGCGCCAGCGAGTCCAATCGCTCGGCTGGGTGGAAGAGGTGACGGTGGAGAGGCGCCTGCCGCAAACGCTGAGGTTGAGCGTGCGCGAGCGGGTTCCCTTCGCGCTTTGGCAACGCGACGGAATGAACGTGGTGATCGACGCCCAGGGCGTGACCATCAGCGGCGCCGACGCCGGGCAGTTCCACCACCTGCCGCGCGTGGTGGGCGCGGGCGCGGCCCCGGCCGCCGCCGCCTTGTTCGCGGCGCTCGCGGAGGAGCCGGATCTGCACCGCCGGGTCGCCAACGCGGTGCGCGTGCGCGAGCGCCGCTGGGACGTGGAACTGAGCAACGGCATCACCGTCCGCCTGCCGGAAGACGAAGTGGCGAGGGCGTGGCGGCGGCTGGGCGAGATCGAGCGCGCCCAGCGCCTGCTCGACCGCGACATCGTGGTCATCGACCTGCGCTTCGCCGATCGGCTGGTGGTGCAGCTCAATCCGGGATCGGCGCAATCGCGCCGCCTCCCCGGCAAAGATACCTAGGGGGGGCCGGTGGGGACGCGTCGCGATTCCGTGATTGCCGGGCTCGATATCGGCTCCAGCAAGGTGAGCTGCTTCATCGCCCGCGCCGAGGACAACGAGGATCCGCGGCGCGGCCCGAAAATGCGGGTGATCGGCATCGGCCATCAGGTATCGCGCGGGGTCCGCGCCGGCGCGGTGGTGGACATGGACAGCGCCGAAGGCGCCATCCGCGCCGCCGTCGACAGCGCCGAGCGCATGGCGGGCGTGCGGCTGCGCGAGGTCTTCGTCGCGTTCGCCGCCGGCCAGCCGGAATCGCGGACGGTGGCGGTGGAGGTGACGCTGGCGGGCCACGAAATCGGCGACGGCGACGTGCGCCGCGTGCTCGCCCAGGGGCGCGGCACGGGCGCGCCGGCGGACCGCCAGGTCGTGCACTCGATTCCCGCCGGCTACAGCATCGACGGCGCGCGCGGCATCCGCGATCCGCGCGGCCTTTATGGCGAGCGCCTGGGGGTCAACATGCATGTGGTGACCGCGGGGCTAAGCTCCGTGCGCAGCCTGGCGAGTTGCGTGGCGCGCTGCCATCTCGGCGTCGCCGGCCTGGTGGTGGCGCCCTTCGCGGCCGGCCTCGCCTGTCTGGTGGACGACGAGCGCGACCTCGGCGCCACGGTGCTCGACCTGGGCGGCGGGCTGACCGGCATCGCCATGTTCTATGACGGGGCGCTGGTGCACCTGGACACGGTGCCCATCGGCGGCCACCACATCACCAGCGACATCGCGCGCGGCCTGGGCACGACGCTCGCCCACGCCGAGCGGCTGAAGACGCTCTACGGCAGCGTGCTCGCCAGCCACAACGACGAAAACGAAACCATCAGTGTTCCGCAGGTGGGCGAAGGCGAGGCGCAAGGCGTCAACCACGTACCGCGCTCGCTGCTGGTCGGCATCATCCGCCCGCGGGTCGAGGAATTGTTCGAATGGGTGCGCGACCGGCTGGAGCGCTCGGGGCTGGAGCACCTGGCCGGGCGGCGGCTGCTGCTCACCGGCGGCGGCAGTCAATTGCAAGGGGTGCGCGAGACCGCGGCGCGCATGCTGGAAAAACCGGTGCGCCTGGCGCGGCCGCAGCAGATGAGCGGCCTGGCGGAGGCGACGGGCGGGCCGGCGTTTTCGGCCTGCGCCGGCCTGCTGGCTTATGGCATGCGCCGCCGGGCCGAGGCGGGCGAGCGGAGCGAATCCGCCGCCGGCGGCGGGCGCCTGGCGCGCTGGTTGCGAGCAAGTTTGTGAGGGGTTCCGGCGGTCGAGGTAGCGGCCGGCGGCGATCTGTTTTTGGGTGATCTACGAACAAGGAGGTTGAGGCATGTCGATTAATCTGAAGGCGCCGGTGGCGCGGGAACTGAAGCCGAGGATCGTGGTCTATGGCGTCGGCGGCGCCGGCGGCAACGCGGTCAACAACATGATCGCGGCCGAGCTTAGCGGCGTCGATTTCGTGGTCGCCAATACCGACGCGCAAGCCTTGGCCCATTCGCTGGCCGAACGGCGCATTCAGCTTGGCGTCTCGGTCACGCAAGGGTTGGGCGCCGGATCGCGGCCCGAGGTCGGGCGGGCGGCGGCGGAGGAAGCGCTCGACCAGATCGTCGAGCACCTGCAAGGCTGCCACATGGCGTTCATCAGCGCCGGCATGGGGGGCGGCACCGGCACCGGCGCGGCGCCGGTCATCGCGCGCGCGGCAAGCGAGCTCGGCATCCTGACGGTGGGCGTGGTCACCAAGCCCTTCCACTTCGAGGGGCCGCACCGCATGCGCATCGCCGACGCGGGCATCGAGGAACTGCAGCAGTACGTCGATACGCTGATCGTCATCCCCAACCAGAACCTGTTCCGCATCGCCAATGAAAAGACCGGATTCGTCGACGCCTTCCGCATGGCCGACAACGTGCTCCATTCGGGCGTGCGCGGAATCACCGACCTGATGGTGGTGCCGGGCCTGATCAACCTCGATTTCGCCGACGTGCGCGCGGTGATGAGCGAGATGGGCAAGGCGATGATGGGCACCGGCGAGGCCGAGGGCGAAAATCGCGCCAAGGAAGCGGCGGAACGCGCCATCGCCAACCCGCTGCTCGACGAAACGTCGATGAAAGGCGCGCGCGGGGTGCTGATCAACATCACCGGCGGACCCGACCTCACCCTGTTCGAGGTGGACGAAGCGGCGACGCGCATCCGCGCCGAGGTGGACCCCGACGCCAACATCATTGTCGGCTCGGCCTTGAACGAGAGCCTGACCGGCAAGATGCGGGTGTCGGTGGTGGCCACCGGCATCGACGCCCCGGCCCTGGCGCCGACCAAGCCCAGCGCCACCGTGACGCAATTGGTGCGGCCGGCGCAACGCCGCTCGATCCCGACGCCGGCCACGGCGCCAACCTTCGGTCAGACGGCGGCGAAACTGTTTCCGGGCGAGAACGTCGGCATCATGGCGCAAGCCCCGGTGGCGCAGGCTCACCTAGCCTATGCCCCGGTGGCCCACGGCCAGGCGGCCCATGCGGCGCAGGCCGAACTTCCGGCGGTGGGACGCACGCACGAGGAACCGGGAAGCGCTCGTTTCCCGGCCCAAGCCGCGATGCCGGCCGCGGTGGCTGGCTTGCGCGGCCCGGCGGCGCGCACGGAGCGGCGTGACGATCCGTTCATCGCCCCGCGCCCGGCGGCGGCCCCGGCTCGGCGCGAGGCGCTCCGCGCGCCCGATCCGTTCCAAGAAGCGGCGGTCGTCAACGGCGGCGCCACGACGGCGGACAAGCCGCGACGGCCGGGGTTCTTCAGCCGCGTCGCCATGGCGGCACGGCTGCGCCCCGAAAACGCCCCGGCCGAGGGCGCCGACAAGGCGCCGGCGCCGGCGGCGCAAGCCGCCCGCCCGGCGGGACTATCCGGCCTGGAGCCCGCCGACCGCCCGGCGGCGGCGAAACGCGACGATGACCTGCTGGAGATTCCGGCCTTCCTCCGCCGCCAGTCCAATTAACGGATTCTAAAGGAAAACAAGCTTGGTCCTGAGCCAAGGAATCGTTCGTAACATATTGTAACACAGAGTGATTTGAGAGAATCGGAGAGGGTTGCTACAACCCTCTCCGACGGAAAGCCCCTGGGGGGGTCCCTGCCGTATTCCCGGCTATGCGAAATAGCTCCGCGGAATGCCGGCGACACCAGCGCAATACTGGCGTGGACTGGCGGTTCTGATGACGCGACGTATCCTAGCCCTGCAAAAGACGCTGAAGAACGAGATTCGCTGCAACGGCATCGGCGTCCACACGGGTGAGCGCGTGAGCGCGGTTCTGCGCCCGGCGTTGCACGACACCGGCATCGTCTTCCGCCGGGTCGATCTGGCGGGCGAACCGACGTTCGCGGCGCGCTACGACCAGGTAACCGACAGTCAGCTTTGCACCAGCATTGGCGATCGCTCGGGCGCGGGCGTGGCGACGATCGAGCACTTGATGGCGGCGCTCGCCGGGCTGGAAGTCGACAACGCGATAGTGGATTTGGATGGACCGGAAGTCCCGGCCATGGATGGATCGTCGGCGCCGTTCGTGTTTCTCATCGAATGCGCGGACGTGATCGAACAGGCGGCGCCGCGGCGCTACATCCAGGTGCTGAAGCCGATGCGGATCGAGGACGGCTACCGCTCGGTGTCGCTGGAGCCGGGGCCGGGATTTTCGCTCAGTTTCGCCATCGATTTCGACAATCCGCTGGTGGGCCGGCAGCGCTGCGACATCCGCCTCGACGTCGGCCGCTTCAAGACCGACCTGGCCTATGCGCGCTCCTTCGGCTTCATCGAGGACGTGGACCGGCTCCGGCGGATGGGGCTGGCGCGTGGCGGATCGCTGGAAAACGCCGTGGTCGTCGATGGCGACCGGGTGCTCAACGAGGGCGGTTTGCGCTACCCCGACGAATTCGTTCGCCACAAGGCGCTGGACGCGCTGGGCGACCTCTATCTGGCGGGCGCGCCAATTCTCGGGCGCTTTCGCGGCGAGCGGTCGGGTCACGCGCTGACCAACCAACTGGTGCGCGAATTGATGGCCGACAAATCGGCGTGGCGCTATGTCATCGAGCGCGACGTGGCGATGGCCACCGTGCCTCTGGCCACCCGCCGGGCCGTCCGGGGGACGGCCAGGGCGCGGGTCGGCGGCTAAGGGCTCGCGGCGCCCTTTAGGCCGCTTGCCGTTGGCGGCGGCTTTCGTCGGCCAGGCCGCGGATCAGGTTTGAAAGCGCCGAGCGCACAGCCGGATCGTTGATGGCGGCAAAATTGCGCGCCGCCTCGATGGTCACGCGGTTGTGCCGGCTGTCCATGTGGCGTTCGGGCGCGGGGCCAGGATCGGCCGCCGGTTCGATGCCGGCGAAAAAATAGCCGATCTCGGAATCCAGCCGGCGCGCGACCTGGTACAGGCGTCCGGCGCTGATCCGGTTCGCCCCGGTCTCGTATTTCTGCACCTGCTGGTAGGAAATACCCAGGCTCTCCGCCAGACGTTCCTGGGTCAGGCCCAGTTCCGTCCGCCGCCGGCGTATGCGGTCCCCGACGCTTTCGTCCACTTGCCGCGCCTGCATGATTGTATTCTCCGCGAGCTTTCCCCGGGGCGTCCGGTAAGGCAAAATAGCACAGCCGCCGGTGGCGCGGCAGACGGCAGTTCGACCCGGAGGGCACCTTGATTCTTTGGCGGCGGAGTGACAAACAGCCAGGCATGCAAGCAACATCCTCGCGCCCGCGCCTTGCCGGTTTCATCGGCGCCGTCCTGGCGCTGGGGCTGGCGGCCGGATGCGGCACCGACGAGAAACCCTATGTGGAGCGTCCGGTCGAGGAACTCTACAACGCCGCCATGGATTACCTGGCGGCGGAGGAATGGCAGCCGGCGGCCAAGGCCTTCGAGGAGGTGGAGCGCCAGCACCCCTATTCGACCTGGGCGACGAAGGCGCAGCTTCTGAACGCCTTTGCCCTCTACCAGGCCAATAAGTACGACGAGGCGGTCCTGGCGGCGCAGCGGTTCGCACAACTCTACCCGGGGAACAAGGACACCGCCTACGCCTATTACCTCATCGCCATCTCGCACTACGAGCAGATATCCGACATCGGCCGCGACCAGCGGGCGACCCAGCGGGCCTTAGCCGCGCTCGAGGAGGTGGTGCGCCGCTTTCCCAACAGCGAATATGCCCGCGACGCGCGGCTGAAGATCGATCTCACGCGCGATCATCTGGCGGGCAAGGAAATGGAAGTCGGGCGCTTCTATCTGCGCCGCGGCCAGACGGTGGCGGCGATCAACCGCTTCCGCAGCGTGGTGGAAAAGTACCAGACCACCTCGCATTTGCCGGAAGCGCTCCATCGCCTGACCGAAGCCTATTTGTCGCTCGGCCTGACCGAGGAAGCGCAGGCGACGGCGGCGGTGCTGGGCCACAACTATCCAGGCAGCGACTGGTACCTGGACTCCTACGCGTTGCTCACCGGCCACGACCTGCGGCCGGAAATGAAGCAGGGGTCATGGATCACGCGCACCTTGAATCGCGTGTTCTAGTGGTGTCACTTAAACGAATGATACCCACCACCTGTCATGCGCGGGCTTGACCCGCGCATCCAGAGACCGCGCCGTGGCCCTGGATGGCCGGTTCTTCGCCCGGCCATGACGGAGGAGGGGGGAGCCACCGACCCGGAATCATTCGTTTGCATCAATCCACTCGTGGATAGCGGCGCTGGTTTTCGTTTCGGGCCGCCGCCATGCTGATCGGACTGAGCCTGCGCGACATCGTGCTCATCGACCGCCTGGACCTGGCGCTGGGCGGCGGGCTGACCGCGCTCACCGGCGAAACCGGGGCCGGCAAATCGATCCTGATGGACGCGCTGGGGCTGGCGCTCGGGCGGCGGGGCGAAGCGGGACTGGTGCGGCCGGGCGCCGAGTTCGGAACCGCCTCGGCGGTGTTTGCCGTCGCCCGCGATCACCCGGCGCGGGAGTTGGTGCGCGAACAGGGCCTGGACGAGGGCGAGGAACTGGTGTTGCGCCGGCGCCTCGGCCGGGATGGCGCCACCCGCGCCTTTGTCAACGATCAAGCGGTGGGCGTCGCGCTGTTGCGCCGCTTGGGCTGCCTGCTGGTGGCGCTGCACGGCCAGCACGACGAACAGGGGCTGCTCGATCCGGCGACACACCGCGCGGCGCTGGACGCTTTCGCGGGGTTGGCGCCGGCGCGGGGGCAGGCCGCGGCGGCTCATGGCCGCTGGCAGGCGGCGGCGCGCGCCTTGGCGGCGGCGGCGGAAACGGCCCAAGCGCGGCGCATGGACGAGGACTTTCTGCGCCATGCGTCGGCCGAGCTCGATGCGCTCCAGCCGCGAAGCGGCGAAGAAACCGAATTGGCGGAGCTGCGCTCAAGGTTGCAGAACCGCGAGAAACTTGCCGCCGCCCTGATCGAGGCGGCGAACGCGCTGGACGAAAACGGCGGCATCGAAAGCCGGTTGCGGCTGGCGCTGCGGACGGTGGAACGGGCGGCGGAGCGGGCCGGCGGCGCTTTCGACGCGGCGCGCCAGGCGCTCGACCGCGCCTTGACCGAGGTGGGCGAAGCGCAGACCGCCATGGCGCAAGCGGCGGGGCAATTGGACGTCGAGCCCGGCCGGCTGGAGAAGGCGGAAGAACGGCTTTTCACCTTGCGC
>CAZIVY010000345.1:0-2764 GCA_964542505.1 uncultured Rhodospirillaceae bacterium | reverse complement strand
GGCCGTTGACGGTGAGGGCGGCGGAGCTGATTTCCGGATTGAGGCTCCGGTAGTCGTCGAACGTGCGGTCCAGGCCGTCGAAGTCCTCGAGATTGAGGTTGAACGCGGCGATGTCGCGCACGCGTTGTCCGAGCGAATCGGTGAGCGCCTGGGTCTTCGACTGCGCGCCGTCCGCGTAAAGCGACAAGAGCGTGCCGATCACGGTCGCCGACATGCCAAGAAACACCGCGGCGTAGCCGACCTGCAGCCAGCGGGATTTCGCGCCGGCGAACCGCGGGGCGCCAATGCCGACGAACAGGCCGAAGGCAACGGACAAAGCCAGCGCGATGACGATCAGCGGATGGAAGCTGTTCTCCAGGATTCCGTTGACGACCGACCAGGGCGTCGTTATGGCGATGTGCCCCACGGTCTCGAACTTGTTGCGCAGCGGCAGAATGGCCTGGATGTATTGGCCATTGTCGCGCACGTCGACGGTCTGCGTCGTGTCCAGCGGATCCTCGGGATTCAACAGGGCGATCGATTCGCCGGTGGAGAACACGGGGCGGCCCTGGGGATCCAGGGCGTCGAGGGAGACGATGGAGGCGTCGGACGCCAGCATGGGCTCGGCCAACGTCGCGAAGCCCACATATTCCCTCAAGGGAAGACCGGCGCGCAAAAAGGTTTCCATGGCGGTCTGCGCGACGCGGCCTTGGGCCACCAGCTTCTCGACCTGGAACTGTTCGTAGGTGCGCCGCGCTTCGCCGAAACCGACATAGATCAGCAGCAGCAGCGACAAGGCGCACACCACCGACATGGTTATCGCGTGCATGATGCGCGCGGCCGTCTTGGGCGCGGCCGGAGCGTCGGGTCGGGTTATATCCTTGGCGTGATACATGATCCGGGTTTCCTGCCTAGGCGAGCAAGTCGATGATGTGGTTCGACCGCCCGCGCGATTGGGCGAGGAACAGGTCGAGCCGGTCGGCGAGAAGCGAATAGATAAGGTCGTCGTAGTCCATGCCTTGATCCGCCAGGCCGGCGCTTACGATGCTGGTGACGTTTCCTTCCGGCGCCTTGAGGTCCGGCTTGGGATTGGCCTCGAGGACATGCATCCGTCCGTTG
Organism: uncultured Rhodospirillaceae bacterium; assembly: GCA_964542505.1. Classification (GTDB taxonomy): domain Bacteria; phylum Pseudomonadota; class Alphaproteobacteria; order Ferrovibrionales; family Ferrovibrionaceae; genus CAZIVY01. The sequence continues at coordinate 1,666 of CAZIVY010000345.1, read as the reverse complement.
GCGTCGGCGCGCAGATCGAAGCGCACCAGCGTCTGAAGGTCGAGCTCGACATACACTTGCGACGCCAGCGCATGCAGTTCCTCGACCGCGGCCGCGTCGTCCTTGGACGACAGCTTCTGCACGCGGTCGCCGGTGATCGGCGACACATCCATCGACGTGAAGATTTTCTCTTCCTCGCCCAGGCGCCGCTCGATGGGGGCGAAGATGAAAGGTCCGTTCAGGCGGCAAAGTTCCCGCTCGCGGGACTGGATCGGGCCGGCGGTGGCGATGCAGTATTCCTTGCCCGGCAGAAATGCCTCGACCAGCACCAGATTGTCGGTGGCGTTGAAGACCACGTTGACCGCCTTGTCGAGGTCGCCGGCGGATTCGACGACGCTCACCATGAGCGAGGCGCGGCCCGACACCGGCTTGACGACAAAGGGACCCTTGTAACCCGCGAACGCCCGCTCGAAACGAGGATTGCCCTTGGTCACGGATTCTCCGCGGCCGGGGTGCCAGGTAATGAAAGGGGCCGTCGGCAACCCGAGGCTGACAAGTGCGTGCTTGAACACGTGCTTGTTGTCGAGCATCGCGGCATTGAGCGGGTCGTGACCGACATAAGGCAGGCCCATCATTTCCAGCATGGCCGACGTATGGGCGGTGGGATGGTAGCCTTGGACACCGCCCGAATTGAGCCAAACCATCTGCGTGCCCGCGCGCCTCAACCGCTCGCCCAGGCGCATGTCGTCGGGAAATACCTCGACGATGCCCATGCCGATCCGTTTCAGCGCGGCGGCGATGTCGCGCGCCACCGTTTCGTAGCTTTTCCACGGGCGCGAATTGGCCGCCGGGTAAATGACCGCGCCCTCGGCCGTCTTGTCGCCGCCATGAACCACGGCGAAGCGCAGCTTCGGCAGCAGCCGTTCGACCTGCGCCTGGAACTGATCGATACGATCGTTCCGACGCCGCGGAGAAGGCTTGAGGAGCAGTTGCCGACCGGCAAGCTGCGGCCTTTGGCCGCTCTTCGATTGAGGCACGAACATGGGTTCCACGTCCAAAATTGCATGGCGATGCTAACCACCATTGCTTAACAACCTGCTTACGCTGCTCGCTCGTCCCCTGACGGCGGGGGAGCGGCGCTTAACGCAATCTTAGGTGTCGCGGCCTAGCCTTCTCGGCCTGCCGGGCAGTCCGATTGACGCCTGGCTCGGCGCGATGGCTTCTTGGTGCGCCATCGCGCCCGCCGATTCTGGGGCCAAACGGAGACGTCATCCAGTGACGACGCGGCTGGCGCAAACGCAGTCCGACCTCATCGCGGCGCTGGCGCAGGGCGTGCCGGTCGCCGAAATTTGCCAGGGCATCGCGGCGGAACTGGAGCGCACCGGTCCCGACGTGCGCTGCTCCATCCATCTCGGCGAGGCGGCGGACCGCCTGGCGCTTGTTGGCGCCGCGAGTTTGCCCGCGGACTTCCGGAAGCTGTGCGCGGACGCAAACCCGCCGCCCGATGCCGAATGGGCCCTGGCGGCGGCAACGAGCCGCCAGCCGGTCGTCGTCGCCGACTTTGCCGCCAGTCCCGTCGCGGCCGGGTCCCGGGTGGCGCTGGATCACGGCTTGCGCGCCTGTTGGGCGCAGCCGTTCCACAGCCCGGACGGCGAGCTTCTCGGCGTCCTCACCCTTTATTTCACCA
>CAZIVY010000344.1:0-8340 GCA_964542505.1 uncultured Rhodospirillaceae bacterium | reverse complement strand
CTGCCTTATGTGCTGAAATTCCTTTGGGCGCCGGCATTGGACGCGCTCAGCATTCCATGGCTGGCGCGCCGCCTCGGCCGCCGCCGCGCCTGGTTGATCGTCACTCAGGCGGCCCTTTTCGCCGCCGTGGTCGGGCTGGGGACCAACGATCCCTTGGCGCAGCCGTTCCTCGCCGCATTCCTCGCCCTCCTGGTCGCTTTCTGTTCGGCCACCCAGGACGTGGCCATCGACGCCTTCCGCGTCGAAAGCCTCGAGCCTTCGCAGTTCGCCGCCGGCATGGCCAATTACGTCGCCGGCTATCGCGTGGCGCTGCTGGTATCGACGGCCGGCGCCTTCGAGATCGCCAGCGCCTTGCAAGGCGCCGGTCTCGCCGGCCGCGCCGGCTGGGCGGCGACCTACGCCGTGATGGCGGCGCTGGTGCTGATCGGCGCCGTGACCGTGCTGCTCTCGCCCGAACCCGCCGATGGTCCCGGCGGCCGGCAAGCCGATCTCCCGCCGCTCCGCCGCCTCGCCGCCGCCGCCATCGATCCGCTGCGCGAATTCGTTTCCCGTCCCGACTGGGCGGCGATCCTGCTGTTCGTGATGCTGTTCAAGTTTGGCGACGCTTTTGCCGGCGTGATGACGGCGCCCTTCGTTCTCGATCTCGGATTCGACAAGACCGACTATGGCCGCATCGTCAAGCTGTTCGGCTTCGCCGCGACGTTGATCGGCGGCTTTCTCGGCGGCTATGTGCATCGGCTTCTGGGGGCGTTGCCGAGTCTTTGGGTGGCCGGCATCGCCCAGGCGGCATCCAACCTGATGTTCGTCGCCCAGGCCGCCGCCGGCGCCGATTACGGGCTTCTCGTCGCCACCATCGCCATCGAGAATCTTGCCGGCGGCTTCGGCACCGTGATTTTCGTCGCCTACCTGTCGGGATTGTGCCGCAACCGCGCCTACACGGCGACCCAGTACGCGCTGCTTTCGGCGCTCTCGGCGGTGGGACGCACGCTGCTTTCGTCCGGCGCCGGCTTCGTCGCCGAGCAATGGAGCTGGACGGTCTTTTTCATCCTCAGCACCGCCGCCGCCTTGCCGGGCCTGGTGCTGCTGGCCTATCTCAGCCGCCGGCGGCCGGTTCCTGAACCCGCCGCGCCAGGAGCCTGATCCCCGGCTTCAAGGCGAAAAGCTTGTGGACGACCCGGAAGCCGTGGCGGTTCAATAGCCGCGCGAGATTGCCGGGGTTGAAAAAAAGGCAATGGGCCGGCGGGCAGAAGGCGTCCCAGCGGCGCACGTCGCGGGGCACCCGCCAATGGCCGATGTCGGGCGTGGTGAGGTAGAGCAGCCCTTGCGGGCGCATGACGCGCGCCAGCGCGGCGGCGAATCGGTGGCAATCGGCGGCGTGCTCGATCACCTCCGAGCAATAGACGGCGTCGAAGCGGCGGTGGCCGAAATCGGCGTCCTCCAGCGTCCCGCGGGTAAATGTGTTTCCGGGGAAATGCCGGCGCGCATAGTCGACCGCCGGCCCGTCGGGCTCGACCCCGAAGGCATTGAAGCCCGCTTGCCGTGCCGCCTCGGCCATGAAGCCGCCATTGGCGCCCACGTCGAGGAAGTTCTTGCCCGCCACGTCTCCCCCCAGCATGCGCGCCATGCGGCGCACCCGGACGCGCGAGCGCCACATCTTCCTTTCCACCTTGGTGAAATAACTTTCCGTCGCCCCGGAATAGGTATCGCCATACAGGCGGGAAATGTCGGCGGGCGAGGGCGCGGGGTCGAGATAGACCAAGGCGCATTCCCGGCAGCGGTAGAGTTCATGGCCTTGATGGCTGATGAAATGCGCCGGCTCCGGCGCGGCGCAGAGCGGGCAGGGCCGGCCGCCGGGGGAATCGCTGGAAATTGGGGCGTTCATGGGCGTAACCCGGGACATGGCCGACGGCGACATTACCCGAATGCAGGAGCGCTTGACCGCCATTTTTCCGCGGTGCACGCTAGGGCTTGTGCTGGCGTGACCATCGGCCGGCGATGTCGCCAAACCTTCATCGGCCGGTCATCGGACCGCCACAATGTCGCGCTAGAGAAAAACAAGGCGCGCCATCGCGTCAGGGAGAGAAGTGCATTTTGGCCAACAACGCTCTCGCGCTACCCCTTCGCTCGGAACCAGGCCGGTCGTTTCTTGCCGTCCAAGGGCGCTTCGAGGTTCGCCTGACGCGCACGCCCGCCGATATCGCCGCCGCCCAGCGTCTGCGCTATGAAGTCTTTTACGAGGAAATGCGCGCCCATCCTTCGCCGATGGTGGCGGCGACAAGGCGCGACAGCGACCGCTTCGACGCCATCTGCGATCACTTGCTGGTGCTCGATCGCCGGCGTCGGGCGGGCCAGCAGGTCGTCGGCACCTACCGCCTGCTTCGCCAGGATGTGGCCATGCGCCTTGGCGGCTATTATTCCGCCGGCGAATACGACTTGACGCCGCTGCTCGATTCCCGCGGCGCTGCCGGCGGATTGCTCGAGGTCGGCCGCTCCTGCGTTCACGCCGACTACCGTAACCAGGCCACCATCCAGCTTCTCTGGCGCGCGATTGCCGCCTACATTTCCGCACACGGCATCTCGCATCTGTTCGGTTGCGCCAGCCTGCCGGGCACCGACCCCGAGCAGTTGGATGTGCCGCTGTCGTACCTTTACCACCAACATTTGGCGCCGCCGTCCATTCGCGTCCGCGCACTCGCCAACCGCTGGGTGAACATGGCGCGGTTGCCCGCCGAGGCGGTGCCGTGGCGCGCGTCCGTGGCGGCCTTGCCGCCGCTGATCAAGGGCTATTTGCGCCTCGGCGCCTATGTTGGCGACGGCGCGGTGGTGGACCGGCAATTCGGCACCACCGATGTCTTCATTCTCCTGCCGGTGACGCGCATCGCGCCCCGCTACCTCTCCCATTTCGAGGTAGTGTCTCAGTTTGAAAGTCGAAACAGCTGACGACGGCTATGGCTTCCGCTTTCGGCGTGGCATACTTCGGCCATGCCTAGACGGTCAAGCAAGCCCAAGCGGCCACGCGACCCTAACGTCCTCGCTAAGCTGATTGTCGATCTTGCCACGGGCGCGGCCGAGGAACCAAAACCACAGGATGACGGCAAGAACCCCCACGCTGTAGCCCTTGGGCGACTCGGGGGCGAGAAAGGCGGGGCGGCACGTGCTAAGGCCCTTTCGGCCAAGCGCCGTCGGACTATAGCGCAAAAAGCGGCGCAAGCGCGCTGGCGGAAACCCCCTTCTTAGCCGCCATTTTGCTGGCCCCCCCAACAGCGGCATCATATGTAACAAAAAAATTATTGACTTGAGCAAGCGCCGATCCCATAAGCGCGTTGTAATATCAGCGCGAGGACCAACATGGGCCAAACATTCGAAATATGGGCGCGGGCTGAGATCGCCCGTTTGACAAGCGAGGCGGCGACCCTTGAACGTGCCCTGGCAAAGTTCTTGGAGTCGCAAGCCACAGCGCCAACGCCTTCTAACGGGGCGTCACAAGCGCCAACGTCGAAATCTGGCTGGCAGCAAGTCGTTGACGTAATCCGCCAGGCGGGGCCGAAGGGCTTGCCGATTCGAGAAATTCTCACAAAGGCGGAAATGGCTGGCGTGAAGATCAAGCCGAACACCATCCGCTCCCAAGTATGGCACGCGAAACAGCCTGGTGGGCGGCTGATGGAGAAGAACCACCGCTATGTATGGAAAACCGAAGGGCCAGGCGAACCAACGCCCAGCCCTCCGGCCTGATAATTGTGGGGGTGGCAAAGTGCGGGGTCGGGCTTTCGATCCATGGCCCCGAGGGCGCAAGTCCCTCCACCTCCACCCCGCAACCCCTAACCGCCCGAAGGCAGAAAGGAATAACGTGGCTCAGCAAACCGCTCGGAGATTAGACGAACCAAGGCCGTAACCTAGGTGGCGTCCGCGCCTAGAGCGGCTTGACCGACCGTAGCTGCCCACGCGAGCTGCCCACGCGGGCGGCTACGGCGATTCTTTTTTAGCACAGGCAGCCTAACCATTGATAGTGGGATTTTTCGCGCATCCGCGAATCCCAACGGTGAAACTTTTTCTTATGGCCCCTCTTGACATTGCAAGACCGCTCAAGCATATTATTCAGTATGAACAGGCTGGACATATCAAAGCGTGCCCAAATCCTCGGCCTTTTGTGCGAGGGCATGAGCCTACGCGCCACCAGCCGTTTGGCCGATGTGTCGATCAATACAGTGACCAAGCTCTTGATCGACGTTGGCTGCGCGGCTGCCGAGTATCAGGACAAGACGTTTCGCAACCTGACTTGCAAGCGCGTCCAGGTCGATGAACTTTGGTCATTTGTGGGCGCGAAGGAAAAGAACGCCACGCCGGAACAGAAGGCCGAAGGCTATGGCGACATATGGACGTGGACGGCGATTGACGCGGATACCAAGCTGGTTCCGTCATGGCTGGTCAGCGACCGCAGCGCCGAGGCCGCTCAGGCGTTCATCACCGATCTAGCCAGTCGGCTCGCCAACCGCGTTCAGCTTACCAGCGACGGCCATGCGCCCTATTTGCAAGCGATTGAAAATTCGTTCGGCGCGGCTGTCGATTACGCAATGCTGGTCAAAATTTACGGGCAGGGATCGGAAGGCGTGAAGCGGTACAGCTCGCCGGAGTGCATTGGCTGCAAGCGCACTAAAATCACGGGCAACCCTGACCCCAAGCACATCGGAACCCACTACACCGAACGGAACAACCTGACCATCCGTATGCACAGCCGGCGGTTCACGCGGTTGACCAATGCCTTCTCAAAGAAGATCGAGAACCACGCGCACGCCGTGGCGCTGCATTTCATGTTTTACAATTTCGCCCGCATCCATAAGACGCTTCGCGTTACGCCCGCTATGCAGGCAGGCGTTACGGATCACGTTTGGTCGCTACAAGAAGTAGCTGAATTAGCAAAATAGAATGCTACGCCGGAGCCGGAACAACAGTTTTCAGGGCTTCCGCTTCAAATAAGCCGATGGGTGGCACGACACCGCGCAATGCATCCGCCGTTTTTTCAGTCAGCAGTTTCTTCCCGTGAGCAAAAAACAGACGCAGCGCAATCGGAATCGACACGATGAGCAAGAGAATAGACCCGGTGAACAGATGCTTTTCTATCAGAAACTCCGCCTTCGCATGAAACATACGAAGCTGTTGTTTCTGATGGTCGGGCAATTGATCTATGGCAGACATCCATTCAACAAACGCTTTCGGGGGCGACAAATTACCAGTCGCTACTCTATTCCAAGTTGCGAGGACAAGCAGTCTGGAAAAAGACAAATGATGAGAGTAGCGGATAAGGCCATTCATCAAAGACCTCAGGTGCATATAACCAACAGAATCCGTTAGCTCATTGTCATAGGCACACAGAAACATTTCATCTCTTAGGGCAAAGAGTTCATCGCGGACGCTATCCACTCGGTAATTTCGAAACGCCAATGCAAGGATAAGCAAGGCGGCCAAAGCCACGCCTACCGATAGGTCAGAGATAAACTGTTCCTCGGCCATGGCTATCGATCCTCTTTACGGGTTTTTCCCTCAGGGGTCAGTCCGCTCGATGTGCGCTTGGGATGCATCCGGCTCTCTAACTCCGAAGTATGAACGGTCAACCGTCTAATATTTCTCTGCCGGAGTTTTCGCTGCATCAGACCATACCCAAGCCCTCCGGCCCCGACCATGTATGCGAACCATCGATCAGCTTGAAGTTTTGTTACCAAACTGAACGATATGGCCGCTTCTGTTTGTTGCCCAGCAAAGGCGACCAATACATTTTGGATATAGTAACCGATAGCGACGAATCCAGCGACAACAAGCCCCGTGCGAATCGTCGTCACGAACCCATCGATCGCTTGGGAAATTAGTTGGAATCGCTGTTCTTCCAAATTCAAGCCCACGCACGATGAATCGGACTAGATGTATGATTCTACCCACAGTAGCCCACTCACGGCAACCCCCGCGCCAGCTTTCCGGGTCGGTTGGGCCAAACTGAGACACTACCCATTTCGAGCGCGAGCACGCTTTCGCCGCCGAATAGGCTAGAATTTCCCCCGTCAAGGGGGGCGGCGATGAATCTGGCGCGACTTCTGGAACGGGCGGCGGCGACGTGGGGCGAGCGTCCGGCGATCGCTGTGGGCGCCGGCCCGCGCCTCGATTACCGCGCTTTGGCCGCCCAGGTGGCGCGGCTCGCGGGCGCGCTGCGCGGGCCCCTTGGCCTCAAGGCCGGCGACAATGTGGCGCTGGTGCTGAAGAATTGCGCCGAATACTACCCGCTGCTGTTCGCCTGCTGGCACGCGGGGCTGGCGGCGGTGCCCATCAACGCCAAGCTGCACGCGCGCGAAGTGGCGTGGATCGTCGCCAACGCCAAGGCGCGGGCGCTGTTCGTGAGCGAGGAATTGGCGCATGAGCTGCTCCAGCTCACCCCCGGCGGCGGCGAATTGAAGGCGCGCATCGTCATCGGCTCCGGCGACTGGCGGAAGCTGTTGCTGGCCGAGGCGGCGGCGATCGACGACCGGGTCGGAGCCGGCGACCTGGCCTGGCTTTTCTACACCTCCGGCACCACCGGGCGTCCGAAAGGCGCGATGCTGACCCACCGCAATCTCTTTCACATGGTGATGAACTATTTCGCCGACGTGGATACCATCGCGCCCGCCGACTGCATGATTCATTGCGCCCCCATGAGCCACGGCTCGGGGCTCTATGGCCTGCCCCATGTGCTGCGCGCCGCCTGCAACGTCATCCCCGAATCGGGCGGCTTCGAGCCGGCGGAAACACTGGACCTCATCGCCCGCTGGCCCGGCGCCAGCTTTTTCTTCGCCCCCACCATGGTCAAGCGCCTGACCTCAAGTCCGGGCCTGGCCGCCGCGGAGACGCGGAACTTGAAGACCATCGTCTATGGCGGCGGCCCCATGTACGTGGCCGATCTCGTCGCCGCCATGCGCCAATTGGGGCCGAAACTGGCGCAGATCTACGGCCAAGGGGAAGCGCCCATGACCATCACCGGCATGGACAAGGCCATGCACGCGGCGGCGCTCGGCCCCGACCCCGCGTACCCGCTTGATCCCGCCCGCCTGGCGTCCGCCGGCATCGTGCGCAGCGACGTCGAAGTGCGGGTGGCGGACGATGACGGCCGCGCGCTCGCCCTGGGCGGGGTCGGCGAAATCGTCGTCCGCGGCCCGGTGGTCATGGGCGGCTACTGGCAAGACCCGGCAGCGACGGCGGCGGCAATGCGGGGCGGCTGGCTGCGCACCGGCGATCTCGGCGCCTTCGACGCCGACGGCTTTCTCACCCTCAAGGACCGCGCCAAGGACCTGATCATATCGGGCGGCGCCAACATCTACCCACGAGAGGTCGAGGACGTGCTGCTGGAACATGCCCTTGTCGCCGAGGCGGCGGTGGTCGCTCGCCCGCACGCCGATTGGGGCGAGGAAGTGGTCGCCTTCATCGTCGCGCGGCCAGGCGCGGCGCCGGACGCCGCGGCACTCGACCGGCTTTGCCTCGGCCGCATCGCGCGCTTCAAGCGCCCGCGCGATTACCGCTTTGTCGCCGCGCTGCCCAAGAACAATTACGGCAAGGTGCTGAAAACCGAATTGCGCGCCGCCCTGGCAAATGAGGTTGCGGCGTCATGAGCGGGCGCCTCGCCGGCAAGGTCGCCATCGTCACCGGCGCCGGATCCGTCGGTCCCGGCTGGGGCAATGGCAAGGCGACGGCGGTGCTGTTCGCGCGCGAGGGGGCGCAAGTCTTCGCCGTCGATTGCAACCCCGCCGCCGCCGCCGAGACGCTCGCCCTCATCATTGGCGTGGGCGGGCAGGGCCAGGCGCACACCGCCGACATGAGCAAGACGGAAGACGTGGCGGCCATGGTGGCGGCCTGCCTTGCCGCCTTCGGGCGCATCGACATTCTGCACAACAATGTGGGCATCGTCGAAGTGGGCGGCCCGGTGGAGATCAGCCAGGAGCATTGGGACCGCCTGCTGGCGGTGAACCTCACCAGCATGTTTCTTAGCTGCAAGCATGTGCTGCCCATAATGGAGCGCCAGGGCAGGGGCGCCATCGTCAACATGTCCTCTATCGCCAGCCTGGGCTATGTCGGCTATCCCAGCGTCTCCTACGCCGCCTCGAAGGGGGCGGTGAACCAGCTCACCCGCAATATCGCCGTGCAATATGCGGCCTCGGGGATTCGCGCCAACGCCATATTGCCGGGGCTGCTCAACACCCCCATGGTGGTGGAACCGCTGAAGGGCGCCTACGGCCCCGGCGGCTTCGAGGAGATGGTGAAAAAGCGCGACGCCGTCTGCCCCACGGGCAAGATGGGCGACGCCTGGGACGTGGCCTATGCGGCGCT
>CAZIVY010000343.1:0-5755 GCA_964542505.1 uncultured Rhodospirillaceae bacterium | reverse complement strand
GGCGCTGGCGGACTTCTTCGCCGAGCCGCACAACCTGAAGGCGGTGAGCGATCTGTTGCGCGAGGTGAAGGTGGAACCGCCGGCGCGGCCGGCCGAGGCCTCGCCGGTGGCGGGCAAGACGGTGGTGTTCACCGGGGCGATGGAGCGCACGGGGCGGGCGGAAGCCAAATCGCGCGCCGAGGCGCTGGGGGCCAAGGTCGCCGGCTCGGTGTCGGCGAAAACCGACTATGTGGTGGCCGGCGCCGACGCCGGCTCGAAGCTCGCCAAGGCGCGCGACCTCGGCGTCAAGGTGCTCAGCGAAGAGGAATGGGAGCGCCTGATCGGCGGTTAGGCCGCCGCCTTCAGCCGCGCGACCTCGGATTCCAATTCGGCGATCCGCGCCTCGTAGCGCGCCAGGGCATCCGCCACCTGCTCGGCGGGGATTTTTTGCGGGATGTGCTGCGGGCAATTGGCGTCCCAGGCAGCAATCGTAAAGATAATCGCCTGTTCCGGCTTGGCGGCGTATCCGGCCGGGAAAAGGCGAGCGATGGTTTCCGGGTCGGTGACGACACGGGCGGCGCCCCAAATCTTGATCCGGCGGCGATGGACGTAATCCATTACAAAGATGAACGCCTGGGGGTTGTCGGCGAGATTGCCGGTGGAGATGTACTGGCGGTTGCCCTTGTAGTCGGCAAAGCCGAGCGTCTTTTCGTCGAGAACGCGAAGAAACCCGCGCGGCCCGCCCCGATGCTGAATATAGGGTTGGCCGGCGGCGTTGGCGGTGCCGAGATAAAAGCTATCCGCCTCGCCAAGGAAGGCCGCGAGATCCGTGGTCACGGTCGTGGCCCAGCCGCCTTTGTCTTCCATCCGCGCGTAACTCCGGCGCGAGCCGCGCTCGGCCTGGAGAGCTTTCACGGCGGGCGTGAAGGCGATGTCGGACGAAATGCTCATGGGGCGGTGTCCCTGGCGAGGGCGGATACGGCGGTTGTCGGACTATAGCTTGCCGACCGCGACGTCGCGGATCTTGGTCCAGTTGGCCTCGGACTTGGAGAGACTGCCCGGCACGTCCTTCGACCATTCGGCTTGAATGTCGCCGTTGAGGTTCAGGTAAAGCCGCCCGTCGACGATCTTCCAGTAGCGGGGATCGCCGTCGAACTTCTTGTTGACCCCGACGCCAAAGGCGCAGAAGCCGCCATAGGCCGGCTCGTACTTGGCCGGATTGACCTTGAAGGCGTCGATATTCGCCTGGCTGGCGAAACGGTAGGTGGCGCCGTTGTGGGCCAGGGCGAACTTGTCGCTGCCGAGCGTGGGCGCGCCGGCGGTGAAATAGGCCACCACGTCGTAGCCGTGGACGGCGAGACCGGGACCGGCAAGGGTGGCGCCCCTCGATACGTTGACCTCGTCGGCGGCAAACGCCGGCGCCGCGAGCGGCGACACCAGCGCGGAAGCGAACGCCAGGGACTGAATGAGTTTTTTCATCGCGCAACTCCTTTGGTTTTGGCCGGTCCCGCAATGGGCCGACGCGGGGGAACATGGTCCCTTCCAAAAACAAGCACTAGGCGGTATGTTCGATAACTACTATTCCAAAATATGGAACAATAATGAATCGACTCGAGTCCATGTCCGCCTTCGTCGCCGTCGCCGAATCCGGTGGCTTCTCGGCGGCCTCGCGCCGCCTCGGCATGCCGCTTCCGACCGTCAGCCGCAAGGTGGCGGAACTCGAAAACGCGCTTCGCGTCCGCCTGCTCAACCGCACCACGCGGCGGGTGAACCTGACCGAGAGCGGGCGGCATTTTTTCGCCAGTTGCCGGCGCATCCTCGACGACCTGGGCGCGGCTGAGCGCGCGGCGGCGGGCGAATACGAAGCCCCCAAGGGCGAGCTGATCCTCACCGCGCCGATCGTCTTCGGGCGCCTGCACGTGGTGCCGATCGTGGCCGAGTTTCTGCGGGCGTTCGCCGACATCGACGTGCATCTGCTGCTGGCGGACCGCGTGGTCAATCTGCTGGAGGAAAACGTCGACCTCGCGGTGCGCGTCGGCGAATTGCCCGACAGCAGCATGGTGGGAACGCGCGTCGGCGCCATCCGGCGCGTCGTTTGCGCGAGCCCGACCTATCTGGCGGCGCGCGGCCGACCACGCCATCCGCGGGACCTGGCGGCGCACGACTCCATCACCTTTCTGGGATTGGATTCGCCCACCGAGTGGTCGTTTCAGGTGGCACGCGTCAGGCGCGCCTTCACGGTGCGCTCGCGGCTCGTCGTCACCACCGCCGAAGCGGCCCTGGATGCAGCGGTCGCCGGCGCGGGCGTGACGCGGCTCCTCGGCTATCAGGTCGCGGCGGGGTTGCGCGACGGAAAGCTCATCGCCCTGCTCCGCGACTACGAGCCCGAAGCCGCCCCCTTAAGCCTTGTCTATCCGAGTGGGCGATTGGTGCCGTTGAAGCTTCGCGCCTTCCTCGATTTCGCGGTACCGAGGCTCAAATCCCGGCTGCGGCCGGTTCGGCGGCGGGCTTAACCCGCCAGCGGCCGTGTCACGTCAGCGAGCCACGACGCGGTCTCGGCATCGACCAGCGGCGCGATTTCGCTTCGCACCCGCGCGTGATAGGCGTCGAGCCAGGCGATTTCGTCCGCCGTCATCAGTTTGGGCTCGACCAAGGCGCGGTCGATGGGCGCCAGCGTCAGCGTCTCGAAGCCCAGTTGCGGCCGCTCGGCGCCGGGCAGCGGCGTCAGCGCCGTGACCGCCACCAGGTTTTCGATGCGGATGCCGTAGGCGCCGGTGAGGTAATAGCCCGGCTCGTTGGAGACGATCATGCCGGGTTTCAGCGCCACGGCGCTCCCCGCCTTGGCGATGCGCTGCGGTCCTTCGTGGACGCCGAGATAGCTTCCCACCCCGTGGCCGGTGCCGTGGTCGTAGTCCAGCCCCGCGTCCCAAAGCGCGCGGCGCGCCAGGGCATCGAGCTGCTGGCCGCTGGTGCCGTGGGGAAAGCGCGCGGTGGCAAGCGCGATGTGACCCTTGAGCACGCGGGTGTTGCGGTCGCGCATCTCGGCGCTGGGCGCGCCGATGGCGACGGTGCGGGTCACGTCGGTGGTGCCGTCGAGATATTGCGCGCCCGAATCGACAAGATAAATCTGCCCCGACTCGATCCGGCGGTTGCTTTTGGCGTTGACCCGGTAATGGGGCAAAGCGGCGTTGGGCCCGGCGGCGGAAATGGTGGTGAAGGACAAGTCCTGGATCAGTTCGTTCTCGCGGCGCAGGCGCTGCAACTCGGCGGCGGCGGACATCTCATCGAGCCCGCCTTCGGGAGCTTTGCCCGCCAGCCAGCAAAGAAAACGCGTCAGCGCCCGCCCGTCGCGCCGGTGCGCCGCGCGCGTCCCCTGCAATTCCACCGCGTTCTTGCAGGCTTTCGGCAACAGGCAGGGGTCGGGGCCGCGCACCACGCGGGCGCCGGCGCGCTCAAGCACGTCGAACACCGCCGCCGCCGCCGTCGCCGGATCCGCCAGCACATGGGCGCCTTCGCGGCCGAGCTGCACGAGCGCCGGGGCAAACTCGGGCGGCGGCCGCACGGTAACGCTCTCGCCCAGATGGGCGCTTAAATCCGGGGCCAATTTGCGCTCGTCGACGAACCAGTCCACGCGGCCGTCGCGGTGGAGGAGCGCCATGCTGAGCGGCAGCGGCGTATGCGGCACGTCGCCGCCGCGCACGTTGAGCAGCCAGGCGACGGATTCGGGCAGCGTCAGCACCGCGGCGGCGGCGCCGGAGGCGGCAATTTCGCGCGCCGCTTCCGCCCGCTTGTCGGCGCTGGCGGCGCCGGCGTAGCGAAGTTCATGCGCCACCACCGGCGCCAGTGGCGGCGGCGGCCGGTCGCGCCATGCGGCGTCCACCGGATTGTCGGTGATGGCCACCAATTCGGCGCCGCTTTTTTCGCACGCCTGACGCCACTGGGCGATGGCGGACAGATGATGCAGCCAGGGGTCGTAGCCCAAGCGGTCGCCGGCCTTCAGGCGCCGCGTCATCCACGCGTCGGGCGGCGAATCGGTGGTGTGGCAAAGCTCGAACAGGTCTTGGTCCACCTGGTCGCGCAACTGCAAGGTGTAACGGCCGTCGCTCCATGCCGCCGCGGCGTCGGCGAGCACGATGGCGAGCCCGGCGGAACCGGTGAAACCGGTGAGCCACGCCAGGCGCTGCGAGCACCAGGGCAGGTATTCGCTCTGATACTCGTCGGCCAGCGGCACGATGAAGCCGCTCAGGTTGCGCCCCTTCAACTCGGCGCGCAGCAAAGCGACGCGCGCCGGCGTCTCACGGCGCTCCAGCGCCGCCGCGAAGTTGCGGCTGAGGCCGGACGCCATGGCCTGCAATCGAGCCTGCTGGCCGGGGCTGGCTTTCGGCGCCGCCAGCGCCAGTCCGGGGAAGGCGTCGAAGCGCGCCGGCGCCGCCGCTACGCCGCGCACATGGGCGAGCAATTCGAACGCCGGGCGCGCGCCGGCAAGCTCGGCGGCCACGGTCGCGGCTTCGGGTTCGAGGTGCGGAGGAGTTTCGCTCATTCGAGGGCCGGGACGAGAGGGACCGGGATTATGCGGCGTCGGGGCCACGGGAGCAACGCCCGTCATGTGACGGACGCATAGCTGCCCTGCAGCATTTGTTAACGTAAGTAATTGAAAATTAACAGGAGCAGTGCAATATGTCAGCCAAGAGAACGCGACCAACCGACCCACTTTCAAACCTCATTTTGCGAGCACTCCCATGGCCGAAATGCGCCCCATCCATTTCATCGATAACAGCCTCAACGCCGATTTCCCCGTGCGCCACGACCCGTTGGCCATTGTCACCGGAGCGCAGGCGCTGCGCCGGGAATATGCCTCGAAGCGCCAGCAGGCGACACTGAACTTCCTGGCGGCGCCATTCGCGGCCATCAAAGGCTGGTACCGTCGCCAAGTTGCGCTGGCGGAATTGATGTCGCTGGACGACCGCCTGCTCAAGGACATCGGGCTGAACCGCGGCGATATCCCCAAGGTGGTGTCGGGCGAGTATTTCACCGATCGCACCCTGGCCCGCGTGCAAGAGGCGCACTCGTAATCTTCAGCGCCGGCGCGCCAAACGTTACGGAGAGGGCGGCTTCGCCGCACGTTACGGAGAGGGCGGCTTCGCCGCCCGGCGCGCCAAAGTCAGCGTCGGCCAGTTTCCCATCGTCGTCCGCCGGCGCAAGCTAAGCCGGTAGCGCCGGTAGGCGGCAAGCACGGCCGCCTCTTCGCCCGCGATCAATCCGGCGAGGACGACGGCGCCCCCCGGCGCCAGAAGCGGCGCCACGCTGGGGGCCAGCCGCGCCACGATGGGCGCCAGAATATTCGCCACGATCAAATCGAAGCGCGCGGCCTTCGCCGCCTTGTGGCGCGGCCGCCAAAACGACCGCGGCGCGTGGCGCGCCAGGCCCACGCTCACCCGCCGGCGCAAGCCATTGGCGGCGACGTTTTCGCGCGCCACCGCCACCGCCACCGGATCCACGTCGAGGGCGACGACACCCCGCGCCCCGGCGCGCGCCGCCCCCATGGCGAGAATGCCGGACCCGGTGCCGATGTCGAGCACGCGGCCGATTCGCTTGCTGCTTCGCGCCGCCGCGCCAATGGCGAGCAGGCATCCTTGCGTCGAGGGCGCGCGTCCGGTGCCGAACGCCATGCCGGCTTCGATGCGCAGCGGCCACGACCCGGCGGGTATGCGCCCGGCGGCATGGGCGCCGTAGACGTAAAAGCGATCGACGCGCAAAGGCGCGAGCAAACGGTTGC
>CAZIVY010000342.1:0-12366 GCA_964542505.1 uncultured Rhodospirillaceae bacterium | reverse complement strand
GGCTTCGCGCAACAGATCGACGTCTGGGGCGCCGACCACGCCGGCTACGTCAAGCGCGTCAACGCGGCGGTGAAGGCGCTATCCGACGGCGCGGCGGAACTCGACGTCAAGATCTGCCAGCTCGTCAACCTGCTGGACGGCGGCCAACCGGTCAAAATGTCGAAGCGCTCCGGCAGCTTCGTGACCCTGCGCGAGGTCATCGAACGGGTGGGGCGCGACGTGGTGCGCTTCATCATGCTGACGCGCAAGAACGACGCGCCGCTGGACTTCGACTTCCAGAAGGTCAGCGAACAGTCGAAGGACAACCCGGTCTTTTACGTGCAATATGCGCACGCGCGCGTGGCCTCCCTCAAGCGGCGCGCGCAGGAAGCGTGGCCGGAGGCGGAGTTGGGCGACGGCGGGCTGGCGGCGGCGAACCTCGCGCGCTTGACCCATCCGGCGGAGATTGCTTTGATCCGGCGGATCGCCGCTTGGCCGCAAGTGGTGGAAAGCGCGGCGCGCGCCCACGAGCCACATCGCGTGGCGTTTTACCTGTACGATGTGGCGGCCGCTTTTCATGCGCTATGGAATATGGGCAACGACGATCCGGGCTTGCGTTTCGTCATCGCCGACGACCTGGCGCTGAGCGGCGCACGGCTGGCGTTGGCGCGTGGCGTCGCCCTGGTGGTCGCGTCCGGATTGGCCGTGATCGGTGTAACACCTGCTGAGGAGATGCGCTGAAATGAGCCCTCCACCATCTGACGACGACGATGACCTCCGCTCCCCCAAACGGCGCGCGACGGATTTGCGCCGCATCGTCGCGGTGGCGATGGCGGTCGCGGCGTTGCTCGTGTTCGCCGGCGGCACCTGGTACGCTTACAAGCGCATGACGCGCACGGATACCGGCGTGCCGCCATTGATCAAGGCCGAAACCGCGCCGACCAAGACGGCGCCCGACGATCCGGGCGGCATCAACGTGCCTAACCGCGACAAACAAGTATTCGATCGCGTGCCGGGCGGTCCGCCGCCCAAGCCGGCGGGGTCCGAACAGCTTCTCCCCGCTCCCGAACGGGCCGCCGCCCTGCCGCCGCCGCCGCCGCCCGCGTCGCCACCCCCGGCAGCCGTGGGTGTGCAAAGCCTGCCGCCGCCGCGTCCGGGCGCCGCGCCGGCGCCCGCGGAGGCCCCCAAGCCGGCGCAGTCAACCGCCGCCGCCACGCCGCCGGCGATCAAATTGCCGCCGGTGGCTACACCAAGCGCGGCTCCCGCCGCGCCCAAGACGGCGCCCACGGCCGCTGCCGGGCAGACGCGCATCCAACTCGTGGCCATGCGCGACGCCGAGAGCGCGGTGGCCGCGTGGCAGAAACTGAAGCAACAGCACGCGAAGACTCTGGGCGGACTGTCGCCCATCTTCGAGCGCGCGGATTTGGGCGCCAAGGGGGTCTATCACCGCGTTCAGGCCGGGCCCTTCGCGGACCGCGCCGCCGCCGCCGCGACCTGCGCCGCGCTGGAAGCAGCCAAGCAGGACTGTGTCGTTGTCATCCGTTGATTGGCTACGCCATGCGCCGGTGGTTCTGGGCTGTTCGGCTCTTCGCCTGACGGACGGCGAGCGCCGTTTCTTCGCGGCGCTCCGCCCGCTGGGATTCATCCTGTTCGCGCGTAACTGCGACAACCCCGATCAGGTGAGGGAACTGGTGGGTGAACTCAGGGCGGCGATCGATTGCCCCGAGGCGCCGGTGATGATCGACCAGGAAGGCGGGCGCGTCGCCAGGCTGAAGCCGCCCCACTGGCGTTCGCCCCCAGCGGCGAGCCTGTTCGGGGAGATCTACGCCCGCCAGCCGGCGGCGGCGCGCGAGGCGGCGCGGCTCAACGCGCGGCTGATCGCCGACGACCTCGGGCAATTGGGCATCGACGTCGATTGCGCCCCGGTGCTCGATCTGCCGACCGCCGACGCCCATGACATCATCGGCGACCGCGCCTTCGCCGCGCGGCCGGAACCCATGGCGGCGCTGGCGCGCGCGTTTTGCGAGGGCCTGGCGGACGGCGGCGTCGCCCCGGTGATCAAGCACATCCCCGGCCACGGCCGCGCCCGCGCCGACAGCCACGTGACCTTGCCGGTGGTGGAGGCAAGCGAAAGCGACCTGTTGTCACGCGACGCGGAGCCCTTTCGCCAACTCAACGACAGCCCCTGGGCGATGACCGCGCATGTTCTCTACAGCGCCATCGACGCGCGCCGGCCGGCGACGGTATCGCCCACGGTCGTCAGCCGCGTCATGCGCGGCGCCATCGGTTTCGAGGGGGTGCTGATTTCCGACGACATCGGCATGGCGGCGCTAGGCGGCACCTTCGCCGAGCGCGGCGGCGCGGCCTTGGCGGCGGGTTGCGACGTGATCCTGCATTGCTCGGGCAAGCTTGACGAAATGCGCCAGGCGGCGGACGGCCTGACGCCCACCAGTCCCAAGGCCGGCCAGCGCCTGGAACGCGCTTTGGCCCGAACGAAGCCCCGGTCTTTCGACCGCGCCTTGGCGCTGGCGCGCCTTTCAAGCCTGCTGAACCAGGCGGTCACCGTCGCCTGAGGGCGGCGGTCCCAGCATGTTCGATCAAGCCTCCGTCTGGCTCTATCAGGCCTCCGTCTGGGTGCTGCCGGCGCTGCTGGCGATCACGCTGCACGAGGCCGCGCATGGATGGGCGGCGTGGAAACTCGGCGACGACACGGCGTACCGCGAGGGGCGGGTGACGTTCAACCCGTTCCGCCATGTGGACCCTTTCGGCACCGTCCTTCTGCCGGCCATGCTGCTGCTGATGCGGGCGCCATTCCTGTTCGGCTGGGCCAAGCCGGTGCCGGTGAATTTTTACCGCCTGCGCAATCCCCGGCGCGACATGGTGCTGGTGGCGGCGGCAGGACCGGGGGTCAATCTCGCCCTTGCTTTCGCCTGCGCGCTTGCCGGGCATGGGGTGAGTTGGCTGCCCGATGGCGTCGATGAATGGGTGGTGGATAACCTGTCCAATGCCATCGTCCTCAATCTGGTCCTGGCGGTATTCAACATGATCCCCTTGCCGCCGCTCGACGGCGGGCGGGTGGCCGTCGGGCTGCTGCCCCGCGAGCTTGGGCTGCCGCTGGCCCGACTCGAACCCTATGGAATGCCGATCTTGATCGGCCTGATGTTTGTCCTGCCCCTCCTTGGCCGCCAAATCGGCATGAATCTCAATGTGATCGGCGAAATCGTTGGGCCGACAGTGCAATTCTTGTATAATCTGATTATCGGTCTTGCCGGGCATGTCTAGTAACGCACCCGTGGGCCAAGGGCCCGAAACCGCGACCCAGGCCGCCGTCATCGACTTCGAGGCCACTGCCTCGACGGCGGGTACCTTGATGGTCGATCTTGACGGCTATGAGGGGCCGCTCGATGTGCTGCTGACGCTGGCGCGGGAGCAGAAGGTCGATTTGCGCCGCATCTCGATCCTGCAACTGGCCGAGCAGTATCTGGCGTTCATCGCCCAGGCGCGGCAGTTGCGGCTTGAGGTGGCGGCCGAATACCTGGTGATGGCCGCGTGGCTGGCCTATTTGAAGTCGCGCCTGCTGCTGCCGGAGCCTCCGGGCCAGGACGAACCGAGCGGCGCCGAAATGGCCGAGATCCTTGCCTTCCGGCTGCGGCGGCTGGAGGCCATGCGCGAGGCGGCGGGCCGGTTGATGGCGCGCCACCGCTGGGGACAGGACTTTTTCGCGCGCGGCCTGCCAGAAGGCGTGCGGGTGGTGCGGCAATCGGTTTACGAATGCCAAGTCTACGATCTGCTGAAATGCTACGGCGAGTTTCGCGCCAGCCGGGGCAGCACCGAGGTGCTGCCGCTGCGAATCGCGCGGGCACACATCTATGCCATGGACGAGGCGCTGGTAAGGTTGCAAAAAATGTTGGGCGGCACGCCCGAATGGGGGGTGCTGCAGTCGTTTCTGCCGCCCGGCCTCGCCGACCCGCTGACGCGGCGGTCGGCGCTGGCGTCGACGCTGGGCGCCACACTCGAATTGTCGCGGCAGGGAGCGGTGGAGTTGCGCCAACTCCAGCCCTTCGGCCCTATTTACGTGCGGCGTCATCCGAGTTCCGGGGTGGCGCCGGGACAGGAGACGTAACATGGACATCGACACTCAGCACTTGCGCATGGCCGAGGCGTTGCTGTTCGCCGCGGTGGAGCCGCTGGACGAGGAAACCCTGGCGGTGCGGCTGCCGGCGGGCGCGGATGTGCCCGGCATCCTCGAGGAGCTGGCGCGCACCTATGAGGACCGCGGCGTTCGCTTGGCCAAGGTTGCCGGCAGGTGGGCCTTCACCACCGCACCCGACCTGGCATTCCTGCTCGAGGAGCACCGGCAGGTGACGCGCCGGCTGTCGCGGGCGGGCCTGGAAACGCTGGCGATCATCGCCTACCACCAGCCGGTAACCCGCGCCGAAGTCGAGCAAACGCGCGGCGTGTCGCTCAGCCAGGGGACGCTGGATCTGTTGATGGAAACCGGATGGGTACGCATGCGTGGCCGCCGGCGTACCCCCGGCCGTCCGCTAACCTATGGCGTCACGGACGAGTTTCTCGTTCACTTCGGGCTGGAGAGCATCGACGACCTGCCCGGCCTGGCGGAACTGAAGGCGGCGGGCCTGCTGGAGCTGGATGCGCCCGCGTCCGGCCTGCCGCTGCCGGGCGAAAGCCTGTCGGGCGAGACGGCGGAAGACCCAGTGGGCGGGGACGACGACGACAGCGATTCGATCTTTCCGTCCGGCCCGTCGGACGAGCCGCGCGAGCCGGTGCCCGCCAGCATGGCGCCCAAGTCGGACGCCGACTAAGGCTAGGGTTATGTTGTCTTAATGGAATCAACTTACTATAAGTTGCCGTTAAGATTCGGAATCGATTGCCGGCGGGCAAGATTTGGAATGCCGGCCGAGGAGAAAGATCATGGGTAGCTTCAGCTTTTGGCATTGGCTCATCGTCCTGCTGGTGATCCTGATCGTCTTTGGCGCCGGCAAATTGCCGAAGGTCGCCGGCGATTTGGCGCAGGGCATCAAGAACTTTCGCAAGGGCATGCAGGACGCAACCGGCGCCGACGGCGAGGGGAAACCCAATCTGACCGGCCCGGCGCCGACGCCGGACGACGCCAAGCCCAAGGACAAAGTGAACGTGCAAGGCTGACGTTCCGCCGCTCCGGACGGGCGGGGGCCCATGTTCGATATTGGCTGGACTGAACTGGTTGTCATTGGCGTCGTCGCGCTGGTGGTTATCGGACCGCGCGAACTGCCGCAGGTACTGCGCACCATTGGGGCTTGGGTGGGCAAGGCGCGGGGCATGGCGCGCGAGTTTCACTCCGGCGTCAGCGAGATGATGCGCGAAAGCGAACTGGACGAGCTGAGGAAAAGCGCCGAATCCGCCGTGCGCCAGTTCGAAGGGGAAGTGAAATCCATCGACCCCAGCGCCGACTTGCAAAAGAGCTTCGCCTTCGAACCCGACGCGGCGCCGGCAACCGTCACGCCCGCCAGCGCCGACCTGGCGCCGCCCCCGGCGGCGCCTGCCGCCCATGTGGAGCCGGCGGCGCCTGCCGCCAACGTGGAGTCCGCCTCTCCCGCCGCCGAGGCCGCCCCGCCGCCCGCCAATCCCACCCGGACATGAGCGAAGAAGACTCCGATTCGAGCAAGATGCCGCTGCTCGATCACCTGATCGAGCTGCGCGACCGCCTGATGTATTCGCTGGCGGCGCTGGCGGTGGCCTTTGTCGGCTGCTACTGGCTGGCCGACGACATCTACGGCCTGTTGATGCGGCCGCTGGTGCAGGCGCTGGGCGACCAGCCGGGCCGGCGGATGATCTTCACCGCCCCGCAGGAAGCGTTTCTCACCTACATCCGGGTGTCGTTTTGGGCGGCGGCGCTGATCGCCTTTCCGATCATCGCCACCCAGATCTGGATGTTCGTAGCCCCCGGCCTCTACCGCAACGAAAAGCGCGCCTTCTTCCCCTTCCTGATCGCCACCCCGGTGCTGTTCACGATGGGCGGCGCGCTGGTCTATTTCCTGGTCATGCCCATGGCGCTCGCCTTCTTCGCCAGTTTCGAGTCGGCGGGCGGCGGCGGCACGCTCCCCATCGTCATGGAAACCAAGGTCGACGAATACCTGTCCTTGGCCATGGCGCTGATCTTCGCCTTCGGGCTGGCGTTCCAGTTGCCGGTGCTGCTGACGCTGCTGGCGCGGGTGGGGATCGTCACCGCCGAGGGGCTGGCCTCCAAGCGGCGCATCGCCATCGTCGGCGCCTTTGTCTTCGCCGCCGTCCTCACGCCCCCCGACGTCATCAGCCAGGTCACGCTCGCGGTGCCGCTGATCCTGCTCTACGAATTGTCGATCTTCCTGGCCCGCATCGTGCAACGCCAGCGGGCCGCGCGCGAGGCCGAGGCCGCGCAAAGCGGCGGCTGACCGCTTTTCCCTGGCGCTTCTGGACCGTCGCCCGGCACGCGCGTATAACGCCGTCGCCGATGGCGCCAATGCCCCTTCGGCCGGTCGAGGCGGCATGTTCGACATCAAGTGGATCAGGGACCATCAGGATGAATTCGACGCCGGGCGCGCGCGGCGCGGCCTGGCGCCCATGGCGGCGAAGGTGGCGGACCTGGACGCGCGCCACCGCGCCGCCCTGACCGATCAGCAGGAAGCGCAGGCGCGGCGCAATGCCGCCTCGAAGGAAGTGGGCGCCGCCAAGGCACGGCGCGACGAAGATGCCGCAAAGAAGTCGATGGACGAGGTGGCGGCGCTGAAGGACCGCTTGCAGACGAGCGAGGCGCAGGCGCGCGAGCTTGCCGCCGGCATCGCTGGCCTGTTGGAGGGCGAGCCCAATCTTCCCGCCGCCGACGTGCCGGACGGCCGCGACGCCAGCGCCAACCGAGAGGTGCGGCGCCAAGGCGCGCCGCCGCGATTCGACTTCAAGCCCAAGACCCATGACGAGATCGGCGAAAGCCTCGGGCTGATGGATTTCGCCGCCGCCGCGCGCATGTCGGGGGCGCGGTTCGTGGTGCTGCGCGGCGCGCTGGCGCGGCTCGAGCGCGCGCTCGGCCAGTTCATGATCGACCTGCACACGCGCCAGTTCGGCTATACGGAGGTCAGTCCGCCGATCCTGGTGCGCGACGCCGCCGCTTTCGGCACCGCGCAACTGCCCAAGTTCGCCGACGATCTGTTCCGCACCGCGGACGGCTATTGGCTCATTCCCACGGCGGAGGTGCCGCTGACCAACCTGGTGCGCGAGAGCATCGTGGACGAAGCCCTTCTGCCGCTGCGGTTCACCGCGCTGACGCCCTGTTTCCGCGCCGAGGCCGGGGCCGCCGGCCAGGACACGCGCGGCATGATCCGCCAGCACCAGTTCCATAAGGTCGAACTGGTCAGCGTCGCCACGCCGGAACAATCGGCGGCCGAGCACGAACGGATGACGCACTGCGCGGAGGAGGTGCTGCGCCGCCTGCAACTGCCCTACCGCAAGATGCTGCTGTGCGCGGGCGACATGGGTTTCGCGGCGCGCAAGACCTACGATCTCGAGGTGTGGTTGCCGGGGCAGGGGGCCTACCGCGAAATCTCCAGTTGCTCCGATTGCGGCGACTTTCAGGCGCGGCGCATGGACGCCCGTTTCCGCGCCACGGGCGCCAAGCAAACCCGCTTCGTGCACACGCTCAACGGCTCCGGGCTCGCCGTCGGCCGCACCTTGATCGCCATCCTGGAGAATTTTCAGCAAGCCGACGGCAGCGTCGCCGTCCCCGAAGCCCTGCGGCCCTATCTCGACGGGTTGCAAAGCCTGGTGAAAGCCTGAGGCCGAATTTGCGCATTCTGGTCACCAACGACGACGGCATCCACGCGCCGGGCCTGAAGGTGCTGGAAAGCATCGCGCGAAAACTGTCATCCGACGTCTGGGTGGTGGCGCCGGAAACCGAGCAATCCGGCGCGTCGCATTCGCTGACGCTGACCCTGCCGCTGCGCATCCGCAAGCTCAAGCCGCGCAAGTTCGCGGTGCAGGGCACGCCCACCGATTGCGTCATGGTGGCGATCACGCAGATCGTCACCGGCAAGCGCCCCGAACTGCTGCTGTCGGGGGTCAATCGCGGCGGCAATCTGGGGGAAGACGTCACCTATTCCGGCACCATCGCCGCGGCCATGGAAGGCACGCTGCTGAAGGTGCCCTCCATCGCCATGAGCCAATGCCTGCGCTTCGGGCATCCGGTGAAATGGGCCACCGCCGAGCATCATGGGCCGATCCTTATCCGCCGCCTGCTCAAGGCCGGCTGGCCGAAGAACATCCTGGTCAACGTCAATTTTCCCGATGCGACCCACGACAAGGTGAACGGCGTGGTGGTGACGGCGCAAGGACAGCGTGACCAGTCGGACGTGGTGCTGGACGCGCGGGTGGACGCGCGGGGCGTGCCCTATTACTGGATCGGGTTCCGCCGCCAGCATGGCAATCCGGAGCCGGATACGGACTTGGCGACGGTCGCCGGCGGAGGGATCGCGGTGACGCCATTGCAACTTGACCTCACGCACCAGCGCACGGTGGAGCACTTGCGCAAGGCGCTGAAGTGAACATGGCGGAAAATACCATCCGCCTGATCATGGAACTGCGCCGGCTGGGGATTCGCGACGATCGCGTGTTGCGGGCGATGGAACAGACCCCGCGCGAGTTGTTCGTTCCCCCGGCCTTTCGCGACCAGGCCTATGACGACGTGGCGCTGCCCATTGCCCAGGGGCAAACCATCAGCCAGCCCTATGTGGTCGCCTTCATGACCGAGGCGCTGCAGCTAAGCCCGCGCTCGCGGGTGCTCGAAATCGGCACCGGGTCGGGCTACCAGGCGGCGGTGCTGGCGCGCCTGGTGCGCCAAGTCTACACCGTCGAGCGCTATCGCTCGCTGGCGCAGGCGGCCCAGGAGCGGTTCCGGACCCTCGGCCTCGACAATGTGCTCAGCCGGGTGGGCGACGGCATGCGCGGCTGGCCCGAGGCGGCGCCCTTCGACCGCATCCTGGTGACGGCGGCAGCGCCCGACGTGCCGGCGGCGCTGACGGAACAACTGGCGCCGGGCGGCATTCTGGTCGCCCCGGTCGGACCCAGCGGCGACCAGGAACTGCGGCGCTATACCCGCCGCGGCGACGACGGCATCGAAAGCGAAGGCCTGCTGCCAGTTCGTTTCGTGCCGCTCGTCCCCGGCGTGGCGCCGGAGAACAAGCCCGAGGGCAAAGCCGCCCAGGGCTGAACTGCCGGGGGCTAAACCGGTGCCGGCCTACTTGCCTAGCCAAAGTTCTCTGTCAGGTGGGGGAGTGCGTGAACATAGCGATCGTCACCTATGCGGACTGCCATTTCGAGGGCGTGAAAATCCTTTGGCAGGAGGCGTTCCCAGACAGTCCACCATGGAACGGCGCGGATGTCGCCATCCCAGCCAAGATTGCCATTCAGCCTCAACTATTCTTGGTCGCCGTCGATGGCGGTCAAGTGGTCGGTTCAGTAATGGCTGGGTACGACGGAAATCGTGGCTGGCTGTACGCGGTGGCTGTGCTGAACTCTCGCCAACGTCAGGGCGTCGGAACCGCTCTTGTCCATGAGGCCGAGAATCGCCTTCGGTCATTGGGGTGCGGCAAAGTCAACCTTCAGGTTAGAACTGCCAATTCAGCCGTTGTGCGGTTCTACGAAGACCTCGGCTACACGGTAGAAGATCGCGTCAGCATGGGTAAGCTCGTTGGCACCCCCCCAAACTAGGCCACTGCTAACTGCCCCGGTTGCCATTAACCGTTTTGCCCCCTAGACTTCGCCTATGTGGGGGATTTTGCGCCCAGTTCTTGGCTGCGTCGCGGTTGCCGCCCTGGCGGCCTGCGAAACCCAAGCGCCAGCGCCGGTTGAGTATGGCCGCGGGGCGACCAGGCCGACGACCGAGTCGCCCGCCATGTCCGCCGCCCGGCCGGTTCCGACGCCGCTGCCAAAACCGGCGGCGCGCACGGCTGCCGGCACCGCAGCGCCTAAGGCTGCCGCGACCGGCAATGGCGCTCCGCGCCCGCCCCTGGCGTTGTCGCCCATCAACAACGGCCCGCCGCCGCCTGCCGTGTCGGTGGCGCCGCTCGGCGGCGACACCAACCCTGTAACCGCGCGCGAGCCCCTGCAATTGGCGCGGGCGCCGCTGCCGGACGCCACGACGACCGACGACGCCACGTCCCCCGGGAGATTGGTCACGCCCGGGGCGGCGGACGACACGGTGCGCGTGCCGCCCGGGGGAACGGTCACCGTGCGGCCCGGCGACACGGTCTATGCCCTGGCGCGGCGCCACGGGGTGACCGTGCGATCGCTGATCGACGGCAACCAAATCGCGCCGCCGTTCGTGCTGCATGCGGGCGAGCAGATCGTCCTCCCGCGCGCGATCTTCCACAGCGTGGACCGGGGCGAGACGCTTTACGGAATTTCCCGGCAGTACGACGTGGATACATTCACGCTCGCGCGCGCCAACGAGCTTTCCGCCCCTTTCCATCTGGTCCAGGGCCAGAAACTCCGCATTCCCACCGACAAGACGCGCCGTACGGCGATCGCCATGGCGGACTCGAAGAAGATCGCCTTGAACGACGCCCGGCCGCCGGCGACGGATACCGCCGCCAGCGTCGATGCCGCCAATTGGGGCGCCAATGACGGGACGCTGGCGCGCGGCCCGATTCCCACCTCGCCGCCACGCAGCGCGCAAAGCTTCGCCTGGCCGCTCAGCGGCCGCGTCATCTCCGCCTTCGGACCCAAGGAGGGCGGCCGTCACAATGACGGCATCAACATCGCGGCGCGGCGCGGCGAAATAGTGCGGGCGGCGGAAAACGGCATCGTCATTTACGCCGGAAACGAGCTGAAGGGCTTCGGCAATCTGCTCCTCGTCCGCCATGCGGACCGCTGGATCACCGCCTATGCCCACAATGAAAAGCTGATTGTGCGGCGGGGCGACTGGGTGCGGCGCGGGCAGACCATCGCGCGCGCCGGCAGTTCCGGCGGCGTCGACAACCCGCAACTGCATTTCGAAATCCGCCGCGGCACGCAAGCCGTGGACCCCATGCCGCTGATGGCGTCGCTGGGGCTGGGAAACCGTTTCGCGCGGCTGGTCCTGCCCGACTAATCCAGGCGCCGGCCGAGCCTGCCGGATCAATTCAATCGAGCCGCCGGCCGAGCCGGCCGGCCAGGTCCTGCACGAACTGCCAGGCGACACGGCCCGAACGGGCGCCGCGGGTCATCGACCATTCAATGGCTTCGGCGCGAAGCCGGTCCGCCGGCACGGCGATGGCGTAGGCGGCGACATAACCGTCGATCATGGCGAAATACTCGTCCTGGCTGCAGGCGTGAAAGCCCAGCCAGAGGCCGAAGCGGTCGGAGAGCGAGACTTTTTCCTCCACCGCCTCGCCGGGGTTGATGGCGGTGCCGCGCTCGTTGTCCAGCATGTCGCGCGGCATCAGGTGGCGGCGGTTCGAGGTGGCGTAGAACAGCAAGTTGCTTGGCCGCCCTTCGATGCCGCCCTCGAGCACCGCCTTCAGCGACTTGTAGCTGGTATCGGCGCTGTCGAAGG
This sequence comes from uncultured Rhodospirillaceae bacterium, assembly GCA_964542505.1. Classification (GTDB taxonomy): domain Bacteria; phylum Pseudomonadota; class Alphaproteobacteria; order Ferrovibrionales; family Ferrovibrionaceae; genus CAZIVY01. The sequence goes on along the minus strand of CAZIVY010000342.1, from coordinate 827 downwards.
AAAGGTCGTCGCAGAAGAGCAGGCAGCGGCGGGTCGAAGCGCGCACGAGCTTAAGCAGCCGGGGAAGGGTGGGGATGTCCTCGCGGTGAATTTCCACCAGCGCGAGGCTGCCCGGCAAGTCGCCTAGAATGGCGGCGTGAACCGCCTTGACCAGCGAGCTTTTGCCCATGCCGCGCGCGCCCCACAACAGGGCGTTGTTGGCCGGCAGGCCACGGGCAAAGCGGCGCGTGTTGTCGAGCAGGATGTCGCGCACGCGGTCGATGCCGCGCAGCAAGTCAAGCGGCACGCGGTTGATTTCAGGCACCGGTTCGAGGCCGCCTTCGTCGGCGTGCCAGACGAAGCCGTCGGCGCCAGTCAGCGTCGTGGCCACGGGCAGTGGCGGTGCCAGGCGCTCCAGGGCGGCGGCGATGCGCGACAGCGGCGCCACGTCCGCGGCGGCGAGCGCCACCGGCGCATTGGGGCTGCTTTTCGTGGTCGAACGGTGGCGTGGAATTGGGGCCATGGTCATTCGCGGCGGCGGTGGAGAGGTTCGGACGAGGCCCGGCAACGCTAGTGTTGTGGTTTCAACGCTTGATTCCCAATCAACGCATTGGAACCACAACACATCATATTGGTTTTGCTAGTGTTACGATTCTGACGGTTCGGGAATGAACCGTCAGAATCGTAACACTAGCATGGCGGATCATTGGCTGGCCAGCCGGCGGCTGTTTGCAATCCCCTGCCCAGCGGCTATATTCCCCCTTCGTTGCAGCCCTAGCGGAGCTTGGTATGTTCGTTTCACCGGCCTTTGCCCAGGCCGCCGGCGGCGGAGCGTTCGATTACGTGTC